>JAUYDP010000343.1 GCA_030691805.1 Dehalococcoidia bacterium
TTCCCACTCCTTGCTGACCTCGGCATCTTCCTCCCGCCTAGCCACGTAGCCCTCTATGAGGTTTCGCCTCAACTCCTCTTGTTCGAGTTGAGTCAACCTGCCATGAATGGCCGCGCCCACGAAAGCACTCCGGCTACGTTCGCTAACACGAGCCTTCAACATGGCAACGATGTCTTCGGGAATCGTAAAATTGACCTTCACAGTTTTCATGATTAGCGTTCTTCCTTGTTTCAGCGAATAACTACTTAGACAATCCCTTGCCCTCCCTACCAGCAATAAGTATATCATATGTATATGATCTGTAGGTAGTCACTGTCGGTCGCCTTTAGCTACATTATTGGATTGGGATATCCATTGTCGGCTCATTTGTCGGCTCATTGGCTACATTGGAGTTGGGCCAACTGAGACGGGCCACCGGCCCGTCTCTACACAATATTACGGCCCCTGATGGACAACTGGTATTACTTCAAGGCCACTTCCTTCAGCCAGAGGGCGCCATCCACGACACGGGCTTCCGTGGCCCCTACATCCAGGCGCTTACCGCTTATGGCGTCATACATGCCAACTTCAAGCACGTAGTCCCCAGGTTGAGCATCCCCCCGGATGGTAAGTATGTGTTTGTCTACCACGATTTCCCCTTCGAGCCAGCCGGAGGTGGGATTATCGCCCGCCGGTATGCCGTCATGCTGTGCCCAGATGCGGTTCTGCCGGTCGAGCAGGTGAGCGAAGACGGTATAGCTTTCATCCATCGCTTTGAGCGCCTGCCAGTATAGGTTGAGCTTTAGCGTGGACCCCGGCCGCAAGTCTCCTTCCAGATCGTAACCTAACAAGGCCACTTTGCCATCTAGCTCCGCCTTGACCGGATTCGCCATGGGCGGCGCGGCGTAGAGACGCGGCCTGTCCTGCACATGAACCGGTCCCAGGTCCCAGGAAAGATCGGCGGCGGCGGTTGACGGGGCTAGCCCCATCCACAGACGATATTCACCAGGGGGCAAACTCCCAGGCAAAACCAGATCTTGCCAGTCACGAACGCCATCTCCAGGCCTCCAGCGACTGCTGGGTAAGATGGGGGAGGCGTTCGCCACCCATTGTGCAATACCCAGTCTGTCCCTCAGCTCAAACCTGAACTGGAAGTCTCGGTCCAAGCTCACTACAGTCTTGAGGAATAGGGTCAGAGCGATAGCCTCTCCCGGCTGGAACTGGCGTTTGGCAAGAGTATAGCCAAGACCCTGGATGGGCCCAAGCTGTGCAACAGAAGGCGTGCCCATATCCTGAGAGCTAAATTCGACCGGAGGTCCGCCTGGCGTGGTAAGCATGACCTTCCCAAGGTTCACCTCCTCGCCCAGATGTTGAATGCTAGATACGGGACCTTCTGCCTGTCCGGAACGCCCATCATCGTAGACCTGGAGACGAAGCCTGTATTCACCCGGCGCAACACCAGGAAAGACGGGAACGATAAAGTAACTTCTGGCCCGTTCCCCCGGTAGCCACCGAGAAGTTGGATCCATGTTGTGAAGTATAATGCCGTCGCTCTGGGCCGCTACGTGGCCCCGCGAATCAAGAAGCGTAAGGCCCGCCTTGTAGCTGGCGCTGACTGGAGCCTCCAGCCTCCAAGCCAGGACCGCCCAGAGCTGCCCTCCCGATGCAAGGGTTGGAGTCGAGGTTGCCTCTCCTGGCCCCTTGGCTCCGACCTGCCAGCCTTCCAGCGTCAGTTGGTTACCGAGAATAACTCCAGGTCCGGATAACGATTGACCCAGTTTGAAAGCGGCTCCCGGATGCAGCCGGTACTCGCGTATGGAGTAGCCCCGGAACGCTCTCTCCGCGAGCTTGTCGCCCTCCCTCTCCAACAAGAACGGGATAAGGCCCTGGGCATCCGTGTAGGAGTGATCATAGTGCAGCAAATAGACGATTTGCCGGCCGCTGGCAAGAGAAGCTAGCCTTTCCGGCGCGGTGGCCTCCTCTCCTGGCATATAGTAGGCCGGGGCCTCTCCTTTGTAGTAATAACCGAGAGGCTCCGCCAAATCTGAGATAACCAAGTCTCGTGAAGTGACCTTGTCCGCCAGGTATCGAGCCACCGCCCGGGTATCGTCTTTCCAGTATCTTTGGTCGGTATAGTATGCCTGGGCAGCATAGGCCACCGAGACCAAAACGAATAGACCGGGGATTAACGCCACCCAGCGGATCGAGCGCCAAAATCCCATAAGGGAAGCCGCCAACAGCAAAAAGTAGGCCGGACTCGCCATCATGAAATACTTGGGGTGAAACATAGGCTTAAATCGGAAAATAGCCAGTCCCACCATTACAGGCAAAACTAAGTAAAGCATAAGAGCCGCCAGGCCCGGGGTCTCTCTCCCTCTAACCAGCCAGGCCAGGGCCAGCCCTACCACCAGAATGACCAGTAGGACCAATAGAACTGGGGTCATTTTAGCGCTGTCAACGGCCAGCCCCAGGTTGAAGACCTGCCAGGTGCGGGGGAAGACTGTCAACCAGTCAGGGCTCAAAAGGCTGCGGTTCTGATAATCAAACACTTGGCGTAATGCGTAAGGCGCCCAGGGGGCCAATAGAATAAGTGCACCAAACTGGGAAGCAAGCCAAAGC
>JAUYDP010000344.1 GCA_030691805.1 Dehalococcoidia bacterium
ATACAAGCCTCTTTCAGAGCGTGAAGATGAAATAGCAAAGGCCATTGTCGAAGCAGCATGCATCGTTCATATTGTTGTCTGATTTCCTTCGTGTCTTTGTGACTTTGTGGCTGAGTAGTTACTATCAAACCAGGAGGTGAACATCGTGGCTCGTGGTCCTAACGACGTGAGTATTAAACAAGGAGGTGAACATCGTGGCTCGTGGTCCTAACGACGAGGGCGGACGGGGAGAAATGGAACCTGTATCCTGGGAGGAGGTCTGGCATCGCCTGACAAGCGGCCGGCAAAGTACGGAGCCGAACAAGCCTGTTCAACTCGGGCGAATGCTCTATATCCTCCCGGTGATAATAGTTGGCATCTGGCTGCTTACTGGGGTCTACATGGTTGGCCCTGGCGAGCAGGGAGTGGTGCGTAGATTCGGGAGTGAGGTATCGAAAACCAGCGCCGGCCTCAACTATCGTATACCCTGGCCAATCGAGAGGATAGATGTGGTTGACATGGCCGGGATAAGAAGGCTCAACATCGGCTTTCGTGAGGTAGCCCCAGGGCGGTTTGAGGAAAACCTTTCTGAAGCACTGATGCTAAGCGGGGATGAGAACATCGTGGATGTCTCTGTGATCGTACAATACAGGGTCAACGATGCTTCCAAATTCCTCTTTCGAGTTAGGGATCCCGATGTAGCTGCCAAGGCCGCCGCCGAGGTGGCCCTAAGGCATACCGTAGGGCAAAATCCCATCGACTATACCCTGGTAGAGGCCAGGGCGGCGGTGGAAGAGGAGACCAGGTCATTCCTCCAAACTTTGCTGGATAACTACGACTCCGGCCTGCTGGTTACCCAGGTCAAGCTTCAGGAGGTAGATGCTCCAAAAGAAGTGCGGGACGCCTTCCAGGATGTGGTCAGAGCCAAAGAGGACAAGCAGAAGCTGATCCGGGAGGCCCAGGGCTACGCTGCCGACGTGGTGCCGAAGGCCAGAGGACAAAAGGAACAGGCTATCAGGGAAGCCGAGGCGTATAAAGAGCGCCGTGTGATCAGGTCCCAGGGTGATGCCGAGAAGTTCCTCAGCGTCCTGGCTGAGTACAAGCGAGCCCCAGATGTCACCAGAAAGAGGCTGTATCTGGAGAACATAGAGGCGCTCTTACCGAATGTGGAGAAGATAATTCTCGATGACCAGGCAGCGGGAGGGGTACTACCGCTACTGCCATTACGGGGAATGGCTAGCCTGGAGAAACCGTAATCATAGTGGAGGATAGCTTGATGAAAGCGCATAAAATCCTGACGCCCGGGTGGTGGACGTCATGAAGGGATTGGTAATAGTAATATTTGTGGTGGCAGTATGGATATTGGCCGGCCAGACCGCTTTTACTGTGGACGTGACGGAGCAGGCCATCGTCTTGCAGTTTGGACAGTACGTCAGAACTGTTCAGGAACCGGGACTTTACTTCAAAACACCCTTCACACAAGCAGTGAGTAAATTTGATAAACGCGTTCTGGTTAGTGATGCCCTTCCGGGAGAGTATCTGGAGCTGGACAAGAAGAGGCTGGTGGTAGACAATGTTACCCGCTACCGAATTAGCGACCCTCTTGAGTTTTATAAGAGCGTGCGCACTGAGATAGGAGGCCTTGCCCGGATGCAGCCCATTATCCTGGCTGAGCTAAGAGACGAGCTAGCCATGCGTCCAATGAGCGATATCATTGGCAAAGAGCGGGAAGTGATCATGGATAAAGTGGCCAGTCGGGTGCGGATGAAGGTGCAACCTTTCGGCATCGAGATCGTGGACGTGCGTATCAAGAGGGCGGACCTACCCAAAGAGGTTCAGGGTAGCGTGTTCGGCCGCATGAAGGCAGAACGGGAGAGGCTTGGCAAGCAGTTCCGGGCGGAGGGGGAGGAGGCCGCAGCCATGATCCGGGCCGAGGCGGACAAGCAGGTAACTATCATCGCCGCTGAGGGATACGAACGGAGCCAGAGGCTTCGTGGTGAAGGAGACGCCAAGGCGACAGCTATCTATGCAGCCTCCTTCCAGCAAGACCCCGAGTTTTATGGTTTCCTACGGACCCTCGAGGCCTATAACTCCTTCCTCAAGGAGCGGACCACAGTGGTGCTCAGTGCCAACTCGGAGTTGTTTCAGTTCTTGAAAAGCCCAAGCAGTAAAAGTGCAACCAAACCTTAGCACTCTAACCCTTTGGATTTACCAATTGCCATTAGAAAGCTAAAAATATAAGTTTGACAAAGGCCCGAGCAGGCTCTAAATTAATGGCAGCCATTTCCAGAGAGTCGAGCATGAACATCGGCGAAGGGCTGACTCTTAATGCCATCAACCACCCTAATAAGGCTGCCCTGGTTTATGGAAAGCGTATTATTACATACGGCCAGTTGAACCTCCGTGCCAACCGGCTGGCTAACGCCGTTGCCGCCATGGGCCTCGATAAGGGGGACAAGGTGGCCGTCCTGCTCTATAACTGCCCGGAGTACCTGGAGGCCATCTTTGGCCTGGCTAAAGCGGGCATCGTGGTGGTGCCGCTGAACTACCGTTTGGCGCCACCTGAGTTGGAATTCATCATCAATAACTCCGAGACCCGCCTACTCATTACCGAGCCTGAGTGCCTTGGCCAGGTTTTGCCCGTCTTTCCCAATCTGGAACGGGTCGGGCCGGAGCACTGTATCATCCTGGGGCCAAATACGCCAGCGGGCATGCTCGGTTACGAAGCCCTGCTCTCTCGATCCAGCGACGAGGAACCTCCGGTAGAAGTGGAGGAGAGGGATATCTTCTACATCGGTTATACCTCGGGCACCACAGGCTTCCCGAAGGGGGCAGTCTTCTCCCATAAGACTCGCGTCCTTCGATCCCTCCTCTATACCATAATCTACGGGGTGCGTCCAAAGGACGTGCAGCTTGTAGTGGCGCCACTCTACCATGCGGCCCCGTTCGGCTTCGCGATTATGGAGGTCTTTGCCGGCGGGACCCTGGCATTGATGCGGGACTACGACCCTGCCCAGGTGCTTGCCTATGTCCAGGAGACGCGGGCCTCCAGCGCCTTCTTCGTTCCCACCATGTACCACGACTTCTTGAACCTGCCACCTGCGGAGCGGAAGCGCCACGACGTCTCATCTATGGGGATACTGGTGACCGGCGGGGCCCCGTTAGCCCCTCAGCTCAAGGGCGAGATAGTCTCCTTTTTCCACAACGCCGGACTATTCGAATTCTATGGCGGAACAGAGACGGGGATGGTAACCATCTTGCGTCCTGAAGACCAGCTTACCCGTCCCGAGAGTGTGGGGCAGGCCATCCTGGGCACCCGCATCCGGCTAGTAGACGATCATGGCCGAGAGGCGCCCGTTGGTCAGGTGGGGGAGCTCTATATGAAGGGCTCCATCACCTTCGAATGCTACCATAAAGACCCCGTTGCCACTCAGGAGGTGCGCCGGGAAGGCTGGCTGACCATAGGCGACCTGGCCCGCCGCGATGACGAGGGATACTATTATATTGTGGACCGCAAGCGGGACATGGTCATCAGCGGGGGCGCCAACATCTATCCGGCGGAGATCGAGAAGGTCTTATCCACCTATCCCAAGATTCAGGACGTTGCTGTTTTCGGTGTCCCCGACCCGCGTTGGGGAGAGGCCGTTAAGGCGGTGGTAGTGCTCAAGGAGGGCCAGGCGGCCACGCCGGAAGACGTAAAGGAGTACTGCCGTGGACAATTGGCCGGATACAAGATACCTTCTTCGGTTGATTTCGTAAAGGAGGTGCCGCGCACCCCTTCCGGCAAGATAATGAAGCAGGAGTTGCGGGCGGCCTACTGGGCCGGGCGCGAGAGGAAGGTGTAGCGGCCACCAGACCTGCGTAGGGTCGTGATTATAGGTATCGCACAATTAATTATGCGGCGCCCCCGCCGTATCCTCGCCCATCAGCCGCCTGGCATAGTCTTGCAAGACCTGTATTTTATCCTGGGCGGCGCCCTTGGTCTCCAGATAGAGCGCCAGTGCTTCCAACGGCCCAAGCTCCTCGGCAGCCCGGCCTCCCAGGCGCAGGCGCTGCTCCCGCTTGACCTCCCGGCTGATGGAGACATAATGGGCGTCACGAAGCGCCCGGCTGATTTCCGCCTCCCGTAATAAGCCCTCGCCGGCAGCCGATACTTTGATGGCAAGGCGGACGATGGTCCCTTGCAGTTCCTGGCGGTCCAGGGCCTTGAGCACGGCGACTGTGGGGTCTTCTTCATCCTCCGCGTTGACCTCGATGGTGAGGAAGGGGCGGGCGGCAACTGGCACTAAGCGGTAGTCCGCTAAATAGGCTGAGGCGCCGATAGGGGTGTCAACGGTTGGATGGTCACCGGGGCCTTCGCTGTGGCTGTTGCTAGTAGGGCGGTCACCAGGACCGCCCCTACAGGGGGAGCCGGCAGCGGGTTTGATACCTGGGCGGTCACCAGGACCGCCCCTACGGATCTCAACCATGACATAGCCCTTCTCCTCTTTTTCCTCTCCGAAGTCCACCCGCTGGAGGCTGCCGGAGTAGACCACCGGCGGGGAAGCGTTGAGGACCTGATGGCGGTGGACGTGGCCGAGGGCTATATAGGCGAAAGCAGGACTGGCCACCTGGCTGGGCATCAGCAAGGAATCTCTGGCTTGCATCAAGACCATGCGGGACTCCGAGGAGGGGCGGGCGCCCGAAACCAATTGGTGTGCCGCCAAAATGGCGGGCATGGCGGGGTCTAGACGGGCCACCTCGTTGTTGAGGATGTTCTCCAGCTTATTCTCCACCAGCCGGTTGAGCTCGTCCATTGACAGGCCCTTATGCTCCTCTTTGGACAGGAGCCGGCTCTGGGTCACCCAAGGCAGGGCTACCACCTGTAACGGGCCGTTGCGTGTCTCAACCAGATACGTTCCCGGCCGGCTGGCCACGTAGATATTCTTGATAGCCAGGGTGTCGAAGATCTCGACCGTAGTGGCCCGCCCCAGGGCGTTGGGTAGGTCGTGGTTTCCCACTACCAGGAATACTGCCACTCCACTGGACGCCAGCCGCCCCATGCGTCTGGCGAACTCCCGCTGGAGGGTCGGAGAAGGCTCCCGGTTCTTATAGGCATCACCACAGAAGAGAAAGAGGTCCGCCTGCTGGTCCAGGGCCGCCTGGACGGCCTCGTCCAACACCGCCAGGCAGTCCACAACCCTGGAGGAAAGCCCGGTGGCCGGGTCCAGCCGGCCATAGGTCTCGACTCCAAGGTGCAGGTCAGCGGTATGGAGAATGCGGATCACTTGTAGACATCGCCGCCAAGGACTTCCGAAGCCTTTCGACTATTTCGGGGCGGAGTTCCTGACCCCAATCGGGGTCTCCTAGTACCTCTTTCAATTTTTCTTCCACCACTTCCCCGATAAGCGCCTTCAGGTCTTCTACGGACAGGTCTCTAACTCTCATCGCTCACCACCAAAGTAGGCTTTTCACTCCTCATTGTAGCGTAGGGCCAGCGCCCTTACAATCGCGCGCGCCACCTGCGCCTGGCGCCACCTGCGCCTGGCGCCCTGCGAGGTTCTCGTGCAGGTGGCGATGCCAACCTTGTTCTGGTATGCTTCGGCGTGACCCGGTAGTTGAAACTATGGGCAACTCTTGAGAAGTGCTTGGTGCACAGATTGTCCCAGTATTCGGGAAGTCTCTTGCGCCTGATGCTTGGGGGGGGTTCGGCGAGGGAGTCCAGTCTGCCGCAGGACGTTGTTCTAACACTTCTCTAATATGGGGGCCTCTTGCATCTATTGCCTTGGATAGGTTTTTCTGTTAGTATGACTTAGAGTCCAAGCGATCGCGCCTGTAGCAACGCGGGCTAAGAATCAGAGTAGTAGAGGGGAGGTTTGGATAAGTGGCCAAACAAATATCATACGGTGAGGAAGCCAGAGCTCATCTCAAG
>JAUYDP010000447.1 GCA_030691805.1 Dehalococcoidia bacterium
CTGAACGTCCTCGAACTCCTCAGGGAAATCTTCGGGGCTATGGGTATCCCAAAAGGCCGCTGCCGCCGCCTCGTCTTTGAACTTGGGTAGGCGCGATAGTTTCCGCTCTGTTGTCATTGTTCTTACCGTCCTTTACTCCGCTGGTAGCGGTGCTGTTCGGCCTGCTCCATGTCGCGGGCCGTAGCCAGACGAAAAACCCCGCCTCCCGCCGGGTAGAGGAAGACGATCAGATGCCGCCCTGCCTCGGTTCGTCCATAGACGGCGTAGCTGTGACTCCGCCCCCGGCGCACCAGGGGATCGGAAAAACAGACCTCCTCCACTTCCTCAGGGGTCACGTGATGTTTCGTCCAAATATGCTCCTCGACAAAGGGACTAATCCGGATTTCCCCGATGTGAATCATACAAAGTAATCCTTTGAAGGATAATATAATCCTTGGTAGAGTTATTGTCAAGTCAACGCGGGATCAAGGTCTCCGCGATCTCTACGTTGAAAAGCCCCCGGAATCTCTGTGCTCTGTGCCTCCGCGGTGAACGAGCCCCCGGGATGCTGATGGGAGAGACCGCGTTGGCGGAGGCCTTGGGAGCGACGCACCGGCTGACCAAGAAGTCGCAGGACGACCTCCTCTACCCTAGACCCTAGACCCTCTAAGAGCCCGCAATATCCTCTCCGGCGTGGCCGGAAACCCCTCCAGCCGGACGCCCAGGGCGTTCTCGATAGCGCAGAATATGGCCGGACCTACCGTATAGATGCCATGTTCGCCAATTCCCTTGGCGCCGTAGGGTCCTGTTGGGTAGGGTTCCTCCACCGTTATAGGAAGAAATCGGGCCGGCGCGTCCATGGTGGTCGGTATGCGGTAGTCCTCCAGACCCCGGGTAAGGGGCATGGCTTTGTCCAGGATTACCTCTTCCATGGTGACAAAGCCCTGGCTCTGGACAGCGGCCCCCAGCATCTGCCCTTCCACGTTCTGCCGGTTTATAACCGGTCCTGTATCCAAGGCGCTGATGACCTGAACAACGTTCACATCGCCCGTCTCCCGGTCAACCTCCACGTCGGCTACCGTTGCAGCGAAGGAGTGGCCCCAGCCCGCATGGGAGGCGGAAAAGGTGGCTTCCTCGATTAGGGATACTCCCTGCTCCTTACAGGCGCCGGCCAGGCGCTCCAACGTAACTGAGCGCTGGGGCGCTTCGGCTACCATCGTCTTCCCGTCCCGGAACATCAATATTTCGGGAGGCGCTTCAAGCATTTGAGATGCCTGCTCCGCTATACGGGCTTTAAGCTCCTGTACCGCCTGGCGCACGGCGTTGCCAGACGTGTAGGTCTGACCCGATCCTACCGCCGGTGTGCCGGCAGGACATAGCGCGGTATCTCCGAATACCACTTTAACGTCCTGGACCTGTATACCCAGTTCGCCTGCCACCATCTGGGCCAGGGTCGTGGTCACGCCGTTCCCCAACTCTAATACGCCCGTGTGCACCACGGCCGTGCCGTCCTCCAGAAGCTCGACCCTTGCGGAGGCCGACCTGGGCTTGGCGCCTATCTGGAAGGGAGGCATGGCCAGGCAGAGGCCACGGCCGGCGGCAATGCTCGGTTTCGCTGAAACAGCTAGAGGACCAGCGGCAGCCAGAGCACGGTCCATAACCTCCTGCGCGGTAATGCGCCCGTCCAGGACTACTCCTGGGAACATCGGCGTAGCGCCCGCCCCTATGATGTTCCGGCGGCGGAATTCCACCGGGTCTAACCCCAAATTTTGCGCGAGGGCGTCAACCAGTGACTCCCTAAGGATATTGGCGGTCAAGCCCCCCATCCCCCGCAATAGGCCAAAGCTGGGATTGTTGGTAAAGGCCATGACGCCGCTTGCCTTGACGTTTGGGAAATCGTAGGCCCCCGTCATTGAAGACAGGGTCAGCAGTAGGGCCAGAGAGGAAGGTCCCGTGTAGGCTCCGGCATCACCAACGACGGTAGCCTCAAGAGCGGTAAGGCGTCCCTCCCCATCCGCCGCTAGGCGGCCGTGGAGGTGCAGCGGATGGCGCTTGGGATGAGCCAGGATGGACTCCTCCCTGCTCCATTCCATGCGCACCGGCCGTCCTGTATGCATGGCCAGAAGGGCGGCGTGAGCCTGGTTGGACAGGTCCACCTTTCCTCCGAACGCTCCACCAACAGGGGTAGTCACGACGCGCACCCTATCCTCCGGTATACCCAGCGCCTGGGCCACCGTTTTCCTTAGGGGTAGCGGGGACTGGGTCGGGCAGTACACGGTCAAGGAGCCATCCGGCTCGGGTACCGCCACCGTAACCTCCGGCTCCAAAAAAGCATGCTCCTGAACAGGCGTATGGAAAGAACGCCCCTCAACGGCATTAGCCGCTGCCAACCCCTGGGCCAGGTCTCCCTGCGCCTGGGTGATACGGGAGCAGACGTTGTCCTCTTTGCCGGGGTGGACCGGCGCTGCGCCGGGGGACAGGGCCTGCTCGGGTTTGTGCAGCACCGGTAGTGCTCGGTACTCCGCTTCTATCAGCCCCACCGCTTCTTTAGCCTCCACCTCGGACCCGGCCACCACCAGCGCCAGCGGATCGCCTACCATGCGCACGGGCTCTCCAACAGGCACCAGTACCCATTGGTCCGGCACGATAGTCCCAAACCTGGCGGCGCCTGGGATGTCCTTTGCGGTGAGTATCGCGACCACGCCGGGGGCAGCCGCCGCCTTCTGCACGTTAAGAGCCGTGATTGTAGCATGAGGAACGGTGGACCGGAAGGTCCTTGCAAAAAGCATGCCGGGGAAATCCAGGTCTCCGGCGAATCTGGCAGATCCCAGGACCTTGTCCAGGCCATCCTGGCGCCGGGGGGAAGTTCCCGCAGACCAGGTCCCCCTCGCCACGGCCGCTACCGCTTCAATGAGAGGGCCGTAGCCAGTGCACCGGCAGAGGTTACCTGAGAGC
>JAUYDP010000037.1 GCA_030691805.1 Dehalococcoidia bacterium
GTCAACTTGACCGTTCCAGACGGCCAGTTCCTCTGCGTAGTGGGCCCCAGCGGCTGTGGCAAGACCACCATGCTCCGCATAATGGGCGGACTGGAGACCCCCACTTCCGGTGAGGTAGCGGTGAGCCGCAGGGATAAGGGCAAGCCCATCAACTCCATGATCTTCCAGGAGCACGCCATTTTCCCCTGGCTGACCGTGAGAGACAACGTTTCCTATGGTCTCCGAATGAGGGGGATCTCCCGTTCCGAGGCCAGAGATAGCGCCGACGAATATGTAAGGAAAGTGGGCCTGGCCAGGTTCGCCTCCGCTTTCCCACATCAGTTGTCAGGGGGCATGAAGCAGCGGGTCAGCATCGCCCGGGCCTTCGCCAACGACCCGGAGATACTGCTCATGGACGAGCCCTTCGCCTCCCTGGACGAGCAGACCAAGATCTTGCTTCAGGAGGAGTTGCTGCGGATATGGGAGGAGACCCGCAAGACGGTCATATACGTCACCCATAGCATTGATGAGGCCATCGTGATGGGAGACCGGATCCTGGTCTTCACCGCCCATCCGGGACACGTCAAGGCTGAAGTAAACATTGATTTCCCAAGGCCCCGGGGAGTGTACGAGCTCAAGGCTAACCCGAAGTTCGGGGAGATGGCCTTTCACGTTTGGGGCCTCCTGCGAGACGAGGTAATGAAGGCCAAGGAGCAGGAGAGGCTGGCGGAAACAGAAAAAACCGAGGACAAGGGGGGCGGATATGGCGCAAAACAGGGCTTCTAGCATTCAAGCGGGGGAGATGGTCGCTCCCTCCCTCCATGCGTTTGAGAAGGAGCTGCACAAGGCAGCCGCTAGGCGTGAGTTTCAGGAGCGTTTAGTGTCTCTTTTCTCGCCGCTCCTGTTGCTCATACTCTGGGAGCTTCTGGTCCAGTTTCAGATCCTGGATTTCCGCTTCTTCTCCAGGCCGTCCGTTATTGCTAGTTTCTTCTGGAAGATGATCCTTACCGGGGAATTGCTCACCCATGTTAACGCCAGCCTGGTGCGCATTGGCGTCGGGTTTCTCATGGGGGTTGTTCCGGGGATACTGTTGGGCATCATCATGGGCCTCTCCCGCATCGTCCGAGCCGGTATCAACCCGATGGTCGCTGCCACTTTCCCTATTCCCAAGATCGCTATTCTGCCCCTGATATTGCTTATCTTTGGCCTGGGGGAGCAGTCGAAGTACGTCATCGTGGCTATTGGCACTTTCTACTTCGTCCTTATAAACACCATGACCGGGGTCATGACCATAGACAAGATTTATCTCGATGTTGGCAAGAACTTCGGGGCTAGTCGGGTTAACCTCTGGCGTACGGTAGCGCTCCCCGGCGCTCTGCCGATGATCTTCGCAGGAATAAAGCTGGGTTGGGGCGTGGCCCTGCTTCTCATCGTGGCCGCCGAGTTCGTGGGCGCCAAGTCTGGGATCGGCTTCCTTATCTGGAACTCCTGGCAGGTCTTCTCCATCGAGCAGATGTTTGTGGGCCTTATCGTCATATCCGGCATTGGCTTTACCTCTTTCCTGATTCTTGATGAGGTAGAGAAGGTGGTGGTGCCGTGGAAAGCGGCTACCGTCGGCTAGCCCCGCTGGGGCCGGGCCAGGCTTAAAAGGAAAGGGGTTTTCATGGCCAAAGACCTGCGATCTTTTTTATCGGACTACGAGGCTTCTCACCCTGAGTTGGTGCTTCGCCTGAAAAAGGAGATCCGCTCCAATCAGGAGATCACCGCGCTGGTGATGAAGCTGGAGAAGGAAGAGAGGTACCCAGTAGTCATTGCCGAGAACGTTGTCACGTGCGCCGGCAACAAGTCCCCGTTTCCCCTTATAACCAACCTACTGGCTAGCCGCACGCGGTGCGCCCAGGCTTTCGGGTCCACCTTTCGAACGGTGCACCTGGATTTCCATAAAAGGTCACGACAGAATCCTATTCCACCTCAGGTGGTCTCCCGAACCGAAGCGCCAGTCAAGCAGGTGGTCAAGGTTGGCAACGACGTTGACCTGACTCAAACCCCAGCCCTCTATCATCATTACATGGACCCTGGACCCTATTTCACTGCGGGTTTCTTGACCACTTACGATCCGGATACCGGAATAGACAACTGCGCGCTACAGCGCGGCTGGATATACGACAAGCGGATCGTCCGCTTTTATCCGTATAACGTCAGCCACAACTGGCTGAATATTCGGAAGAACCGGGACAGCGGCCAGCCTACTCGCCTCGCCTATTGGCTAGGCCATCATCCAGCTACCTGCATCGCCGGTCAGTCGCGCCTGGGATACCCCATGAGCCACTTTGCCTCTATGGGTGGGGTCTTGGGAGAGGCCCTTCGCGTAGTGCCATCCGAGACCCTGGGGGACGATTTCCTGGTGCCGGCTGATGCCGAGGTGGTGGTCGAAGGGATAGTCCGGTCCTACAACCTTTACCCGGAGGGGCCCTTCGGTGAGTATGGTGGCTATATAGGACCTCAAGTTCCCAATCCCCAGTTCGAGGTGACGGCCATTACCCATCGAAAGGATGCCTACTGGCATGATATCCTGGTGGGCCATCCCGACAACCAGGTCATGGGAGGGTTCGCCATGGAGGCGGCGGTCTACGAGACGGTCAAGCAGCGAATCCCCTCCCTGGTAAACGTTTATATCCCTCTCTCGGGCACCTGCCGCTTCCATGTCTACTTGCAACTGGATAACCCCTGGCGGGGCGATGCCCGTGAGGCCATCATGTCGGCTCTGACCGTGGACTTCCGTTTGAAGCACGCCTTCGTCTTCGATATGGATATTGATATCTTCGATGAGAGGGAGGTCCTGTTCGCCATTGCCACGCGTTCCCAGTGGGACAAGGATGTGATGATATTCCCCAACGTTAAAAACTCCATCATAGACCCCAGCGCCACCTGGGACACGGGCGCCAAGGGGGGGATAGACTGCACGAAGGCGCCTGGCGAGGACTTCTCTGAGCTGAACACCGTGGATATGGAGATACTGCAATCCGTGAACGTCTCCGACTACGTTTCGCCGGAGCAATACGCCAAGATACCCATAGAGCGAATGTAAGGCGCCATTGGGTGAGTTCTAAGGAAGAATAGGAGGAGACTTGGCCAAGGTATACTATCTGAACTGCCCCAAGTGTGAATTCCGGTACTATGTAGGGGAGCCGCTTGTCGCAATCCCTAATTTCCCCACCCAGTGCCCCAAGTGCCACCATGTCTTCCAATTGGAGGAATCGCCCACCTGGACAGGTCCTGGGACTTCGGGCGGACTGGCCACAGACCTGCGCCGCAAGCAAAGTTAGCTGGGGGAGGGCCTGATACCAGAATTAACAGGAGGTAAATAGAATGGAGTGCAGACCGTGGCGCCTTGCAATAGTCGCGCTAGCCTTTACGTTGACGCTGGCACTCTCGGCCTGCGCCCCAACGGCGACTCCAACACCTTCGCCCGCCAAGCCTCCCGCGACTGTCCCTACCCCGGCGGCCTCACCTACTGTGGCTGCCGTCAAGCCGTCCCCAGTTGCCCCGACCACCACACCGGCACAACCGACCGCGCCGGCTAAGCTTACTACCATACGTTTTGGCTCACCGGGCGCGGTCTCCGACGGTGGCGTCTACATAGCCATAGATAAAGGCTACTTCAAAGAGGTGGGGCTCGACGTCCAGATACAATCCTTTCAGTCAGGTCCCATGTTGATAGCTCCCCTGGCTGCCGGTGAACTGGAAGTGGGTGGAGGCGTCATCAGTACGGGTTTGCTGAATGCCATTGACCGGGGAGTGGCCATGAAGATCGTCGCCACCAAGGGTTCCAGCACCAAGGGTTTCGAGTTCTCCCGTGTTACCGTTCGGAAGGACCTCATAGACGGCGGCCAGGTGAAAGAAGTAAAGGACGCCAAGGGGAAGAAGATAGCGGTGCCTTCAGTGAAAAGTGGCGCCGAGGCCCAGGTCTCTTTCTTCCTGAAGCAAGGCGGCGTAAAACTAACTGACATTGAGTTGGTCGCTATGGGCTTTCCGGACATGCTTGTTGCCTACGGAAACAAGGCCATAGACCTGGCGGTTCAGACAGAGCCAACCCTGAACGCGGCCGTAGAGCGAGGGCTGGCCGTACGGTGGCCTCCGGGAGCCATGGGTGAGGCCTTCTACGGCGGGGAGTATCAGGCCGCAACCTTGTTATACTCCGAGCAATTCAGCAAGAACACCGACGCCGCCCGGCGCTTCATGGTGGGTTACATAAAGGGCCTGCGGGACTATAACGACGCTTTTGTAAAGGGCAAGAACAAAGCCGAGGTGGTCGCCATACTCACCAAATACTCCTCGGAGAAGGACCCCGCTCTCTTTAATAAGATGGAGATGCCGTTCCTCAACCCCGATGGCAAGATACACGTGCCTAGCATGAAGATGGACTTCGATTTCTTCAAGGAGATGGGTTATTACACAGGCAAGCTGGAGCTACAAGGCATCATTGACACCCAGTTCACAGACTATGCCCTGCAGCAACTGGGCCCATACAAGTAGCGACTGTTCCAGAAGGCTTTACCCCTTGATGGCCTAGGATGCCCGCCAACGCAAGGTGGGCAGGCGACTCCCCATGAGCGCCCTGAGGGTTGTGCTCTTAGGAACAGGGTGTCCCTTGCCCAATCTGCGGAGAAGCAACCCAAGCCAGGTGGTGTTCTGCGAGGGCGAGCCTTTTCTGGTGGACTGCGGGGAAGGGACAACGGCGCAACTGGTACCTGCCGGGGTAGACCTTGCAGGATTGAAGAACCTGTTCTTCACCCATCACCATAGCGATCATAACGCTGGTTACGGCCATGGAGAAGCTCCACGCGCAGCACATGACACCTGGGGAGGCCGGACGGACGGCCCGATATGCGGGTGTAAGAAAGCTGGTCCTGAGCCACCTCTTGCCCAGTGCCGACACCGTCCGGGTATGGAAAGAGGCTTCTTCCGAGTTTACCGGAGAAGTGGTGGTTGGGGAGGACTTAATGGAGGTTTCCTGCGCCCCCTAAATTCAGCGCAGAATCCATTATTTTACATTCCCAGACACCTGATGAATAGATTGTGATGGAGGATATTATGAGCAAGAACAAGGTAGTCCTCACGATCTTTGGGCTGGTGGTGGTGACGCTGGCGGTGGTTTTGTCCGCCTGTGCGCCTGCGGCAGTTCCCACTCCAACGCCCACCAAGCCGCCGCCGGCGGCCGCCGTGGCCACCCCCACGCCAGTCCCACCCAAGCCCACGCCGGCCCCGCCTACCCCAACCCCTACCCCTGCCCCGGCCAAGGTCCGCTTCGCTTCCCCCGGCTTCGTGTCCGATGCGGGCGCCTTCATCGCCATGGAGAAGGGGTATTTCAAGGAACAGGCCATCGAGATGGAGTTGGTCACCATAAAGACCGCGGCCGACGCCCCACCCCTCCTGGCCCGGGGCGACATCGAGGTGGCAGGTGGCAGCAGCAGCGCGGGCCTTTACAACGCCATAGCCCGGGGGATAGACCTGAAGATCGTGGCCGACAAGGGCTCTTCCCCCAAGGGCTTCGGCTTCCAGGGCCTCGTGGTGCGAAAGGATCTGGTGGACCAGATCAAGGCCCCTGCCGACCTGAAGGGTAAGAAGATCGCCCTATCCTGTAGCAACTGCATCATGGACTACCTCCTGGAGCTTATCCTCAAGCCAGCCAATCTGAGCCTCAAAGACGTGGACACGGTAGACATGGCCGTGCCGGACATGCTGGCCGCCTTTGCCAACAAGTCCATAGAGGTGGCGGGCATGATCGAGCCCAATCCCACCATAGCTGCTGACCGGGGCCTGGGTGTCTTCTGGATAAAGTCCGATGTGGTGGATCCGGACCAGCAGGTGGCCCAGATTATCATGTCCGACGCCTTCGTCAAGAACGTGGACGTGGCTCGCCGGTGGGTGCTGGCCTATGTGAAGGGGCTGCGGGACTACAACGATGCCTTCGGCAAGAACAAGAACCGGGCAGAGATTGTCGCTATCCTGGCCAAGTACAGCGCCGTCAAGGAGGTGGCCCTGTATGACAAGATGGTCATGGCCGGGCTGCACCCCGATGGGAAGATCAACACGGATAGCCTTCTAAGTCAGCAGGAGTTCTTTATCCGACGTGGGGGTATGAAGGAGAGGGTGGACCTGAAGAAGGCCATTGACACCCAGTTTATAGACTACGCTTTGCAGCAATTGGGTCCCTACCGGTAGGGACGCGGCTCGAAAGCAACTTTTAGGAGGTTCGGCCATGAAGAAGAATAATCTGTGGTTGGCCTGGAGCATCGGGATTGTGCTCCTGTTGGCCCTGGTGGCCTCGGCCTGCGCCCCCGCGGCGGCCCCCACGCCTACGCCCACCAGTGCGCCGGCGGCTGCGGCTACCCCCACGGCGCCCGCGCCTGCGGTAAAGGTGCGCTTCGGCTCCCCCGGCTTTCTCGCGGACGCGCCGGTCTTCGTGGCCCTTGACCGGGGCTACTTCAAAGAGCAGGGCATCGAGTTTGAGCATCAGATTTTGAAGGGGACGCCGGAGGCCATCCCCCTCCTGGCCAAGGGGGACATGGAGGTATCTTCCAGCAGCGTCACTGCGAGCTTCAACAACGCCGTCGTACGAGGGCTCAACATCAAGTTCGTGGCAGACAAGAGCTCTGAGGCCAAGGGCTTCGGCGACATGGCCATGATGCTGCGCAAGGACCTGGCCGACGGAGGGACTGTCAAGACCGCGGCCGATCTGAAAGGGAAGAAGGTAGCCATATCTTGCAGGGCGTGCGCATTCGATTATGCTTTGTCAGTCTTCCTGGCGGAGGGGAAGTTAACGGTTGACGACGTAGAGCTTGTAGACCTCGCCGTGCCGGACATGATGGCCGCCTTCGGCAACAAGTCCATCGATGCTGCCCCCATGGCGGAGCCTAGCGTGGCCCAGGCCGTGGCCAAAGGCCTGGCAGTGCGATGGAAGGGGACCGACGAGATAGCCCCCCAGATGCAAGTGAGCGGTATCCTCTACGGTGAGACCTTCGCCAGCAATACGGACGCGGCCCGCCGCTTCATGCTGGCCTATCTCAAGGGGATCCGGACCTATCATGACGAACTGGTCAAGGGTAAGAACCGGGCTGCCATCGTCAAGATAATGAGCAATCTTACTAAGATTGAGGAGCCCCTCTTCGAACGTATAGTGATGCCGTGGGTAGACCCTAACGGCGTCCTTAACATCCAGAGCATGAGGGAGCAACTGGAGTTCTACAAGAAGCGGGGAGCCGTAACAGACGTGGTTGACCTCAGCAAGGTGGTGGACACGCAGTTCATGGACTACGCTGTCCAAAAACTGGGGAAATACCAGTAGGAAGTTTCGACTATTTTAAGAATATGGGTTATTATACGGGCAAGCTGGAATTCCAGTCTATTGTGGATACCCAGTTTATTGACTACGCGCTTCAGCAGCTTGGTCCTTACAAGTAGAAACCGTCATGGGAAACTGTAGGGGCGAGGCATGCCTCGCTTCTACACGCAGCTTGGTCCTTATAAGTAGAAACTGTCACGGGAATGCAGAGTTCGTTACAACCTATTCCCACCCACCTGGCAAATAGACTTAAGAGGAGGATGCCATGAACAGGAGGAAAGGGAGCACAGCGATATTAGGAGTGCTGGTCCTTGTCCTAGCAACCGTTCTTTCAGCTTGCGTGCCTGCGGTTGCACCAACGCCTACCCCGACCAAGCCGCCCGCGCCAGCGGCCGCTCCTACGCAAGCGGCGCCAAAGCCCACCGAGGCGGCAGCGGCTGCCCCCACACAGGCGGCGCCAAAGCCCACTGCGGCGGCTCCGACGCAGCCGCCTGCCACTCCAAAGCCGGTAACCATCCGATTTGCTTCGCCCGGCGCCCTCTCGGATGCCGGTGTTTATATTGCCATTGAAAAGGGATACTTCAAGGAATTGGCCGTAGACGTCAAAGTGGAAACCGTCCAGTCGGCTGCGTCGGCCATTGCTCCACTGGCAGCCGGGGACCTGGAGATAGCTGGAGGCGTCCTTAGCACTGCCCTTCTTAACGCCATAGACCGTGGGGTAGCCATGAAGGTAGTTGGGACCAAGGGAGGAGCCATAAAAGGCTTTGACGCATCCCAGTTCATCATACGCAAGGACCTTATTGACAGCGGCCAGGTCAAGGAGGTCAAGGATTTGAAGGGCAAGAAGATGGCGCTGGCCAACGTACAGAGCGGGGCCGAGGCCGAGGCATCCTTTTTCCTCAAGCAGGGCGGGCTCACCATCAAGGACGTGGAACTGGTAGTAATGGGATACCCGGATATGCTGCCTGCCTTCGCTAACAAGGCTATAGATGTATCCATTCAGAACGAGCCCCTCCTCACTACATCAATCGAACAAAAGCTGGCTGTGAAATGGCTCCCCGGCGCTCTAAGCACGGCTTACGGTGGTGAGTACCAGGTGGCTACGCTTATCTTCTCTGAAGTCTTTGCAAAGAACGTAGACGCGGCCAGACGCTTCATGGTAGGCTACGTCAGAGGTTTGCGGGACTATAACGACGCCTTCGTCAAGGGCAAAGATAAGGATGGCATCATTGCCATCCTGATTAAATATACAGCTCAGAAGGATCCTGCTGTGTATGCCAAGATGGAGATGTCTTACCTTAACCCTGATGGCAAGATGCACCTGGCAAGCATGAAGATTGACTTCGACTACTTCAAGCAGATGGGGTATTATACGGGCAAGCTGGAATTCCAGTCTATTGTGGACACCCAGTTTATTGACTACGCGCTTCAGCAGCTTGGTCCTTACAAGTAGAGACCGTCACGGGAACGCAGAGTCCGTTACAACCTATTTCCGCCCACCTGGTAAATAGACTTAAGAGGAGGATGCCATGAACAGGAGGAAAGGGGGCACAGCGATATTAGGAGTGCTGGTCCTTGTCCTAGCAACCGTTCTTTCAGCTTGCGCGCCTGCGGTTGCACCAACGCCTACCCCGACCAAGCCGCCCGCGCCAGCGGCCGCTCCTACGCAAGCGGCGCCAAAGCCCACCGAGGCGGCAGCGGGTGCCCCCACACAGGCGGCGCCTAAGCCCACTGCGGCGGCGCAGGCGACGGCGCCGGCCAAGGTGGTGACCGTAAAGTTC
>JAUYDP010000077.1 GCA_030691805.1 Dehalococcoidia bacterium
GTACAAGACGGGAGGTACCCTCAAGGCGCTCTTTCAAAACGGGACAAACGACAAGCGTACCATAGTTGGCGCTCCCGGCCGTTCAGCTTATCTGTTGAATATTAGCCCGGATATGGTGCAACGCTTTCTAAGGCAGGTGACCCTCATCGACATGTTGGATGTAATTGACCCGCAGGAAGTCAAGTTGGCGGTCACCTGTTGTCTCCAGGAGAAGCCTGCATCATATCGGCATTATTCTCTCTGCGATCCCGGGGCTTTCGCTGAGCCTGCCATCGTTCGCTCGCTCACCTACCACGTCAAGCACCCAGGGGAAGTCGAAGAGTGGCAGATCCCTCAGATCCTTGAGAAGATCTCTGCCGCCGAACAGGGATTGGTGGAGCCAGGCATCGAATCCTTGGGAGAGCGCCTGGCAAAGATTGCAGAGGAGTTGGCCGAAGTGGCCCGCATATTAACGAAAAAGCGACCGTCATGACGTCTTGGGCTTGCCGGGATGCACGCACTCACGCACTGTTGCAAGAGGCATGGCGCCCTCTAAGTGCCGCGCTTTCTCGCTTTGACTCTACGCGTCACATATGCTATGATTGCCCTATGCTAATTTAGCCTAGGTGGCCACTGGCTTTCCCTTCTGATAATCGAAAGGACCAAAAGCCAGGGTGCTAAACCGGGTTAACCAGCCCAGAGACAATTGGAGCCATGCTGGCACACAGATCGAAGGAGACTATTGAATTATTTCCGTAGTCGGTATCGTCCCCGATGCCGACGGTCGGGGTCAGGGACGACCCCGACTACGGGACCGGGTGTTGTTCGACAGTCTCCGAAGTAGGGTTGAATTGGGCTATTCGGTTATCGGCAAGTCTTATATAGGGCCAGATGTGCCCCCTAAAGCCACCGGTACGACCAAGTTTACCGATGACCTACCTCTACCCGGCATGCTCCACGGCAAAATACTGCGCAGCCCTTACCCCCATGCCCGCATCGTTAGAATTGATGTCTCTCAAGCCTTGAAGCATCCTGGCATCCAGGCCGTCATAACCGGGGCGGACCTCCCTCCCAGGAAGTACGGCCTTGCCCCCAACGTTACCGCGGACCGTTTCCCCCTTGCCCAGGACCGGGCCCGCTTTGTAGGAGAGGAAATCGCCGCCCTGGCCGCAGTGGACGAAGACACCGCCGAGGAGGCGTTGGGTCTAATAGAAGTGGAATACGAGGAGATCCCCGCAGTTTTTGATCCCGAAGAGGCCTTGAAACCGGAATCGCCCATAATACACGGCGAGAACAACGTTTGCGGCCGGGTTGCCTATCAGACCGGCGATGCTTCAGAGGCCCTTGACCGTGCCGATTACGTTCGCGAGGACTTCTTCAGGGTGGAAGCGATTACCCATGCCGCTATCGAGCCCCATGCGGCCCTGGCATCCTTCGATCCTCTGGGAAACCTGACCCTCTGGACCTCTACCCAAACTGCCACCTGGGTCCGCTCCGTTCTGGCGCCGGTTTTGGGCATCTCGGAGGAGCGCGTACGAGTCATTGCACCGGCTGTGGGTGGGGCTTTCGGGGGGAAGAGCGGCGTTTTTGGCCACGAGATTTGCGCCGCCCTCCTGGCACGGGCCACGGGCCGGCCAGTCAAGATGGTCTGCTCCCGAGAAGAAGTCTTCTCCGCCACCATCCGCCGCCACGCCACGTCCGTTCGCTTAAAGATAGGAGTATCTAAGGATGGTACTATCCTGGCTATGAAGTGCCGGGTAGTTGCTGAGAGCGGGGCCTACGCCAACATGGGACCCGCGTCCATCTCTTACACTGCTGCGTTCCTGACAGCCCCTTATCTGGTCCCGAACGTGGACTTCGAGGCCTACCGTGTCTACAACAACCGCACGGTCTGCGGCCCCCAACGGGGGCCCGGAACTCCGCCCATCCGCTTCGCAGTGGAGAGCATCCTTGATAGAGTCGCAGCCGACTTGGGGCTAGACCCGGCGGCCATCCGTCTAAAGAACGCTCTTACAGCCAACTACACTACCCCCAGCCAGCTTCGAATTACCAGTTGCGGCTTGGCCGCGTGCATCAAGGAGGCAACCGGCGCCATCTCGCCGGCCCTGAAGCCGGGCCTGGCGTGCAGCGCTTTCATGTCCGGCTACAATCTCCCTCCCTACGTGCCCTGCCCAAGTGTGGTCAAGGTAGAACAAGATGGCAGCGTGTCCGTTTTCGTCATTCACTCCGATTTTGGCCAGGGCGCTGACACCGGAGTACAGCAGATAGTAGCTGAGGAGCTTGGATTGCCCGTCGACGCGGTACGAGTGCGGTCCGGAGATACGGCCCTGGTGCCCGACGCCTGGTGGAGCTTCGCCGATACCTTCGCTATCGGCAACGCGGCCCGATCGGCCGCAATCCAGGTAAAGCACGATTTCTTCCGCGTAGTAGCCGAGCATCTTGAGGCAAGGCCGGAAGACCTGGTAGCCAGTGACGGACGCATCTTCATTCAAGGCAGCCCCCAGAGCGGTATGAGCTTCGTGGAGGCGGCCCGCCTGCACCTGCGTCGCACCAAGCGTCCTGCTACCGCACTGGCCCAATACTGCGCCAACACCGATATGCTGCACGTGGGCCAACGCAACGTATCCCGCTCGTATAGCTTTGCGGCCCAGTCGGTGATGGCGGAGGTTGATCGGGAGACGGGACAGACAGACATCAAGCGTTTTGTCACAGCCTACGACTGCGGCCGGGCTCTCAACCCCATCATAGTTGAGGGGACCCTGGAAGGAGCTGTGGTCATGGGCCAGGGTCAGGCCATCTCGGAGAGCATGGAGTGGCGGGATGGCCACTTGCTCAATCCTTCGTTCCTCGACTACAAAGTCCCAACCGCTCTGGACGCCCCTGGTGTAAAGCCGGTCCTTATCGAGACGGTGGACCCCGAAGGCCCGTTTGGCGCCAAGGAGGTAGGCCAGGGTTCCCTCCAGGCCGCCGCCCCAGCCGTAGCCAATGCCGTTAACCGGGTTGCCGGCATCTGGCTTGACAGCCTTCCCATAAAGCCGGAGGCGGTCCTAGCGGCTTTGGGGGGCGTGCCAGGGATGGGCTCCTCATGACCCTTACGGGAGACCGCCGAACCATGAGGACGCATACAGCTATGCCCCAGGCTTATGACGCTTGAAGAATTGGTTGGGTACAGCCCCCACGTCGTAGCGGCGGACGTCCCTGTCCACGTCAAACCCCACGTCGTAGTGGCGGACGTCCCTGTCCGCCAGGGGTGGGGCGGGGGGATCCCCGCTCCATGCGGCCGCACCGATTTACTTGTTCAACTCCCATTAGCCTGGAGCATAAAGACTCCCCCAACCCTGCCAAGGTCTTCTGATTGTTGCCGGGGCACTCATCCGAGTCTTCTCCCCTTGGGAGAGGGTTAGGGTGAGGGAACCCCGCCTGTTACGAAGTATGTTAGACAAGAATCAAAAGACCCTCGCCAGCCCTGCGGGCTTATCTTGATAGGAGCTAGGATGGCCCTGGAAACTAAACGGGTAACCTGCTGCCACTGCGACTGCCAGTGCGGCCTCCTGGTCGCCGTTGAGGCTGGGCGGCTGCTGAAGATCCGCGGCAACCCCGGGCACATTGTCAGCCGGGGATACATATGTCCGAGGGGCAAAGCCGCCATCGAATACTTCTATCATCCTGCACGGCTGCATCACCCCTTGAAGAGGGCCGGCGAGAGGGGCCAGGGCAAATGGGATCCCATCTCGTGGGACCAGGCCCTGGACGAGATCGCCGCCAAGCTGGAATCGGTGAAGCGTGAATACGGCGCCGAGGCTGTGGCCCACGCGCGGGGAACCTTCCACGGACCCGATGCCGGCATGGGGGTCCGCTTCTTCAACCTCTTCGGGAGTCCCAACGTCATCGGTGTCGGGACCAACTGCGCCGGGCCCGCCATGGAGGCCGAGGCCCTGACCTACGGCATGGGGCCGACCTACTGGGGAGTCCCCGTACCGGGCAAGACTAAATCTATGGTACTTTGGGGGCACCACCGGGCCGCCAGCGGCCCGGCTTCATGGCTTCGTTTTAGAGAGGCCCAGAGGGCCGGGGCCAAGCTCATAGTGGTGGACCCGCGCCGTACCGAGGAGGCCCGCAAGGCCGACGTCTGGCTCCAGGTGCGCCCCGGAAGCGATGGCGCTCTGGCCCTGGGCTGGCTCAACGTAATCGTCCGGGAGGAGCTTTATGACAAGTCCTTCGTCTCCCGCTGGACCCTGGGCTTCGACCAACTAGCCGAACAGGTCCTGGCCTACACACCCGAGCGGGTGGCGGAGATGACCTGGGTGCCGGAAGAGAAGATAGTCCAGGCGGCGCGCCTTTTCGCTACCCAGGTGCCTAACATCATCTACTGGGGGCTCGGGACTGCCCAGACCGGCCGGAATGCCGTTCAGGCGGAACGGGCCAAGGCGGTCCTGCGGGCCATAACGGGGGGACTGGACGTCGAAGGGGGAACCCGGCTGGGCGGCCCGCCCGAGAGGATCCTCACCAGGGTAGACCTGGAACTCAACGATAAGCTGGCCCCGGAGCAGCGGGCCAGGATGTTGGGGGCCGAGCGGTTCAAGCTGCACTGGCCGGGCTACGAGATGATCAGCCGAGCCCAGGAGCGGATATGGGGGCGCAGGTACACCCTCAGTACCGTCTGGGGATGCCAAGCCCATGCCCCTACCCTCTGGCGGGCAATCCTGGACGGCAAGCCCTATCCGGTGCGAGCGCTCGTAGTGAACTACAACAATATTATGGGTTCAAACGCCAATGCCCACCTGGTCTATCAGGCCCTAAAGAGCCCTAATTTGGAGCTTATCACGGTTATGGAACAGTTCATGACCCCCACAGCGGAGCTAGCCGATTATGTCCTGCCGGCGGCCCACTGGTTAGAGAAGCCCAGCCTCAACACTTTCCTGGGCTGGGCCGACTGGGCGGTGGCAGGCGAGGCAGCTCTACCGCTTCAGCCGGAACACAAGTCAGACTATGATTTCTTCCGGGAGCTGGGCCTGCGCCTGGGCCAGGCCGAACACTGGCCCCCCACGATGGAGGACCTCTGGGACATGTGTCTGGAGCCGGAGGGCCTTACCTTCCGGGAGCTTATGGGCCGGAAGGAACACTGGATCGCCCCTGCCGCCAAATACCGTAGGCATGAGGAGCTTGATCCTGCCAAGGGGAAACCACGCGGCTTTGGCACACCCAGCGGCAAGGTGGAGCTTCAATCCACTATTCTAGAGAGGCTGGGATATAACCCCCTCCCTGAATACCTGGAGCCGGCCGAGACCCCCTACAGCCGCCCGGACCTGGCCGTGGACTACCCTTTGGTCCTGACCACCGGTGGGACCCAGCTCTTCCATACCCACCAGGACCACCGGCAGATAGCCTCGCTGCGGCGGAGGGTCCCAGACCCCGTTATGGAGATCCATCCCCAGACGGCTGCCGCTCTCGGCATCGCTGACGGGGACTGGGTATACATCGAGACTGCCCGCGGCAAAGTTCGCCAGAAGGCCAGGTTGACCAACGGGATCGACCCCCGCGTCGTCAATGCCGACCGCTGGTGGTATCCCGAGGAGCCCGGCGAGGAGCCTTCCCTCCACGGCTTCTGGATAGCGAATATCAACATCTGCACCGACGATGAGCTGGACCACTGCGACCCCATGTACGGTAGCTGGCCACTGCGAGGGCTGCTGTGCCGGGTAAGTAAGGCGCCGGCCCCCGAA
>JAUYDP010000123.1 GCA_030691805.1 Dehalococcoidia bacterium
CAGGATATCCGGCCCGGCCGGGAGTTTGTCCCTCCCATTGCAGCACCGCGGCCAGATCTTCTGGTATTACTTCTCCCAGCTTGGTTTTCACAGGTAAATCACCCCACGCTAGTGTGGCTGTTGCCCTTCCCGCATCCGAAACCCATTCCGGACGTTCTTTCTGTAGGGGCGGGTTTCAAACCCGCCCCTACATATTTAAAGGGGGCTACCGCCCCAGCTTCTCGCCTATATTTTGAACACCCTCGCCGCATTGCCTCCCAAGACCTTGGCTTCGTCTGCCGCCGACAGGCCCAACGCCTTCACCGTGTCCACGCTGCTCTTGAGGGGCATCGGCACGGGCGGGAAGTCGCTGCCCAACATGACATGGTCCACCCCTACGGTATCTATGGCGCAACGAACGGCGGGCGGGTGGAAGGAGACGGTGTCCACATAGACGCGCTTCAGGTACTCGCTGGGGGTTGTCTTGAGGTAGTCCGGCCCCCAGACACCGAAGGAGATGTCGTATTTGCCTTCATAGCCGTAATTCAGGCGGCCCGGCAGCATCATGATGCCGCCGCCCAGGTGGGCAGCCACGATCTTGAGCTTGGGGAGGCGCTCAAGCACACCGTAGTAGATGAGGCGGGCCAGACCCAGCGTGGTTTCGCAGGGACGTCCCACCATCTCTACCAGGCGAAATTCCCGCATGTGCTCCGCACCGATGGCTTCCATGGGCGGGTGGATGTATACCGGGATATCCAGCTCGCAGGCCAGTTCCAGGAACGGGACCGCCCGCGGTGAGTCCAGGAACTCGTTGACGTAGCGGGGGTTGACCATAACCCCTTTAAGGCCCAGATGCTTGACCGAGCGCTCCAGCTCCTTGAGAAAAGGCTCGCCCCCAAAGGGGTAGGTGACGGCCAGGGCCGCCAGGCGGCCTTTATGGGTCTGGGTCAGTCCCGCAACAAACTCATCATAGGCCTGGACCACCTTCAGCAGCGCGGCGGGGGACTTCTCCAGGGTCCTCTCAACGACCGAGGGGTGGTTTATAACTGTTAAGTCAACACCCGCCTCCTGTTGCTGGTCCAGCAGCCACGACACATTGAAAGCGTTGGGATTAGGTTCCGTGGCCATGTACTTGCTCAGGCTGGGGTCTACAATGTGGGAGTGAATGTCTATAATCATCGGTCCTCCTTTGCCTACTCCTTCCAAAGGGCATCGGCATCTTTATACCCTATCGGCCGGAGAATGTCCAGGGAGCCCGCAAATGCCGGAGATGGTGCCCGCAGCAATTTCCTTCCCAATGCCGGAGGGCTGTTTCAGCCTTCATGGTGATAGGATGTCTGCAACTGCAGGATTCGCGCAGCAGGTCGTGGCATGTGGTCTGCCGAACGACGATGCTTGGCAGACCAATCCGGTACGGGCGGCAGGCGGGCGCGGCCCCACCCCAACCCCCTGGTGGACAGGGCCGTCCGGCTCTACGTCTTAGCGGAAGATTGCTAGACGTTAGCGCAACGGTCTCGGCGTTCTCCGCGCTGAAATATGGTGTTCGTCCTAATCGCTGAGGCTAAAGGGGGGGTACCGGTCAGTCGTCAATACGATCGCGTACACAGTCACCCTCAAAGACCAACGGAACACACCTACCACGAAGTCGAATAGGGACCGGGGGTAGCGGCCGGTGAATAGGATGGCGAACCAGGCGATCACTACACACACGAGTGCCGCGATGCCGAGAAAGAACAGGACAACGTAGTGGGGGATGGCCAGGAACCATTTGACCAGCGGCAGCCAGCGATTAAGGTCCGCTTGGGCGTCCGGGTATGGGATGGTGACATGGACGGCCTGCTCTTCGTCCGTCGAGGGATACTCATCCCGCAACAGCGATAGATAAGCGGAAACGCGGGCGCTGAACCTGATTAAGTTGAGATTCCAGTCGAACCACCACCTTGGGTACTTCTGCCGGAAGAGAAGCATTAGCGCCGTTGGTACAAAAACGAGTCCGCCGCCGGCGGCGTATTGGTAGTTGCCGGTGCCACCGAGTAAGCCCAGGATGATAGCGATTGGGATTACCGTGAAGATCCTGAAGAAGGTGGTCAATTTGTCCAGGTCTCTGTCGGGGTAGTCAATGGACAGGCTCACGGGGTACGCAGTTAGATTCGCCACTAGATGGTTACCTCCTCACGAAGTATTGTAGCTCCTCCCATAGTATCGCTTGGTCTGGGTCTCTAATGTGTATCGCCTACTTTTCCCACCTCCTTGATCGATATTCCTAATAGGGTCTTAATGTGCAGAAAAGTGGTACGCATCGTCGTTATTCTAACAGAATCTAAGCCCAAGCGGAACTTCTGGAGAGAATTCTTTCGACCATTCCGGCTCCGCTATCCCGGATTGGGCCAGACCGCGCAGGCCCTATCCCTTGCCGATGGTTTCCCAGAAGAGACGCTACTCTTCCTGCGGGGCATACTACTGCCGAATAATGAGCTTGGAACAAATAACATAACTGGGTACGGCGGCGCGAATGGGGCCGGTCTATAAGTGCGCGCCTTCCGGCACCCAATTTATTATTCAAAACTAATGATTCGGCTCTGGGCGGGTCACGGTAGCGCCGAATTTATTCGGCAGACTCAGCCACCCCGCGAAAACCTGCATCATACCATAACCGGATCTGGCAGTTGATCTAGCCACTGAAAGGGGTTAGCATGTGACTTAAGCGGGCAGATCAGGGAGGGCTTATGAAGCTAAGGAACTTCCTTTTTATCGGAATAGGGGTGGCGGCGATGGGACTGACGTTGCGAAGGAAGCCAGGTGAACGGGAGGTAAGACTGGGCGCAATCGAGGACCCGGAGGCCGCCCAGTTCTATCGGCGTATGAGCAGCCTTCCCCACTTCC
>JAUYDP010000195.1 GCA_030691805.1 Dehalococcoidia bacterium
CGGTGCAAGAGCTCGTGGTGGTCTTGTAGTGCCAAGTGGTGTCTAGCATTGCGCCGGATACCCCCGCTCCGGAGGAGTCTGTCAACTTCCCATACACTGTGACATCAGAATATCGAGCAGGCGTGGAATTGCTTACGCAGGTAGTCGCCGAGCAGCAGGTAACACCCGGAGTAGGGGTTGCCAGCGGTGTTCCGCCCGGCGGTCTCCTTCATCTAATTTTCCTCACTTAAGAAGGATAACCGACCGCCCTTCCAATTACACACCCCTTGAGGACACCTCATCGGTGATAGCATTGAGTTATCACCCTGATCCCTGCCATCTCACAAGTTCCGATAACTACCCTTCTCGGCACCTCCTCCCCAATTTTGCCTCTTGACCCGGGCAAATTCGGCTCCATATAATACCCTCAATTACTGGTTACCAGAACCAGGGTTTGACTCGGATGCACTCTTGGCAAACTCTGTCTAACCAAGCTCCATTTGCGCGCTATGCGGGCGCCAGCCCTGTGGATCGTCCGCCGACCGCCCGCTGCTACGGCTGGTAGCCCAAGAGCCGGGGCGTCAGTCTTGTCTGAGGGACTCACGACACATCCTTTGGATGTAGAGGCGGGGCGTATCGGTCCCGCCTGCTGCATAGCTGATCATAGACACCTCTTGGCCCTTCGCGCCCAGGAAGGGTATGATCGCCTCCAACATTACTGGTCTCTGCGCGGAGGGCAAAGAGGCTGGCTGGGATCATGCGGGAACGGGATCTTGTGGGTGTCGGTGGCCGCCACAAAACGCGTGAAGCTGGAGCAGGTCTGCCCTCAGCACCCAGCCCCGGCTCGCGGCGCCCGTCGAAACAGGCTCGAGCCCCACCCCATACGGCTTCTCTAGCCTTCTATGCAGAGGTCAGTATTATTGAGGGGGGCACCGAGAGCCGCACCACGTGGGTAGGCAAAAAGCTGGAAAGCAGGACCCCCCGTTCGTCTATGGGGTCCGGATGTCCTTCTACCAACGTCTCCTGACAGCGCCCAGGGCCTTACTCCACATCCTCGCTCTCCTCGATGGTGACGTGCTCTTCCCAACTGTCGTCGTCTGCCCAGCGATAGGGGAGCTCCAGGATGGCGCCGGGCTCCTTGATCGTGTACAGCGCGTTCAGCGCGGCGCGGAGAATGCTCTTCTGCGACTCCGGCTCGAACTTCTTGCCCGTCTGGTGTCCCAGCGGGAAGTTCACGAACACCGCTCGGGGCGGTCTTACAAGCCGCGTGATGTCCATGGCTGACGTTATAGACGTCGTCGGAATGCCGGCCTGCTCGATGGCCCGTGCAAACAGTCCCACGGACTGATGGCAAAGCGGTCAGACCGGCACCAGCAGCGCGGCGTCCACCTGCTCCTTGCGCAGTTGCTCGATCAGCCACGGCGCCATTTCGTTGTTCAGCTTGCTCCGCAGGAAGATGCGTCCCATGCAACTATAGGCCGTCGGGGCCAGCTCGCCGATGAAACCCTCTTGCTCCAGCTCCCGCATCCGCTCAATCGGGAAGGGGCAATTGATATCTTCCATTGCATCCGGTTGCGGGAAATGGTGTGAAATGGACAGGTCCTGCACGTCCACGTCCCATGGAATCTCCCGAAAGGTGAGATCGTTAGAATACTCGAAAGGCGGCTGTGACGCTGTGCCATCCTGTAGGGGCGGGTTTCAAACCCGCCCCTACGCAGGGCCACGCGGCACCTTGCCAACTCCTTCTCGAGGGCTGTCCACGGACTGGTTTCGTTCATGGCCCACTCGTACGGCGGCCGGTTCCCTGATTTTGCCCGAAAGAGTGGGAGATAGGCTACTGCCAATATAGGACCTCCTTAACTGGTGAGCTGCTTACGCCCTCCTTACTCCTAGTACCACCGATTGCCCCTCTATGCTGTGCTCCTCCCGGTAAGATCCCTCAGGTGGCTCTCCTGCCACCAGCTCAACGGATAGGGTTTCCTGCTTTACATAATCGGTGAAAGACGCGAGGGTTTCGACGAACAGGATAGGAGCACGGTAGTGAGTGATAATCTTATCAGCAATATCGAATCCAGCGTTCTTGCGGATGGACTGTATCCGGTGGACCAGCTCCCTGGCCAGGCCCTCGGCCAGCAGGTCCTTGCTGAGGGTGGTCGAGACTGCCACCAACATATCGCCATCCTGGGCGACCGCGAAGCCAGCCTTGGGGCTGGCCTCGACCAGCACCTCTTCGGGCAGGACGCTGAAGCCATCCAACGTGAGGTTCTGTCCTCGCCTTTGAGCGGTTGCAACGGATGACGGGTCCATGGTCTGGAGGGCGGCTACGATTCGGGGCATCTCCTTGCCGTATTTAGGGCCTAGCACCGGGAGGTTGGGCTTGACGGAGTAGTCTACGACCTCCTCATCCCGCTCCAGGATACGTAGGGCTTTTACATTCAGCTCATCCGTGATTTGGGAGGAGAGGCGCTCCAGGCTCTCTCTCTCCTGCGGGCTGCGGGGCTTGACCAAGACTTCCGCCAGGGGCTGCCTCACTTTAATACCGGCTTTGCTACGGGCCGCCCGGCCCAGACTGGCCACCCGCATCACCAGCCGGGTGTTCTCCATTAATCTCCGGTCCACCGAGGTTAATTCGGCCTCCGGGTAATCGGCCAGATGCACGCTCTCGGGAGCTTGCGGGTCCACCGAGCGCACCAGGTTCTGGTACATCTCCTCGGCCACGAAGGGAGTTAAGGGCGCCAGCAATTTGCACAGAGTCACCAGGCAGAGGTAGAGGGTGCCGTAAGCGGCCATCTTGTCGGCGTCGTTCTCGCTCTTCCAGAACCGGCGGCGGCTCCTCCGCACGTACCAGTTGGACAGGTTCTCCAGGAACGCCTGGACAGCACGCCCGGCATCGGTGGGGTTATAGGCCTCCAGGTGGCCGTTCACCTCCTCTACCAGGGCGTTCAATTCCGACAATACCCAGCGGTCCAGTTCATGCAACGGCTGGTCAACTGCCGTGCCTTCTCCTGGCCTCCACTGGTCTATGTTGGCGTAAATCACGAAAAACGAATAGGTGTTCCAGAGGGTGAGGAGGAACCGGCGAAGCACTTCTTCCACTAGCTCGGCGGAGAACCGGCGGGGGTTGCCGGCCGGGCTGGCGGTGTAGAGATACCAACGCAGGGCATCGGCCCCACTGGCCTTCAGGACGGTCCAGGGGTCCACCACGTTGCCCCGTGACTTGCTCATCTTCTCGCCCTTGGCATCCAGGATGTGGCCCAGGCAGATGACGTTCAGGTAGCAGGGCTCATCGAAGAGGAGGACGGAGAGGGCGTGGAGGCTATAGAACCAGCCCCGGGTCTGGTCCACCGCCTCACAGATGAAGTGCGCCGGGAAGGCGGGGGGGCGCTTGGCTCCCTGATGCTCAGACCGAAAGGGGTAGTGCCACTGGGCCACGGGCATGGCCCCGGAGTCGAACCAGCAGTCCAGGACCTCCGGCACTCGGCGCATGATACCCCCGCAGCCCTGGGTGCAGGGGAGGGTGACTTGGTCAATGTAGGGCCGGTGCAGGTCGAAGGCAGGGTTCTCCAGGCGGTGGTCGCCGCTGAGCTGGCGAAGCTCGGCCATGTCGCGTATGCAATGCTGGTGCTTCGGGTTGCTCTCGCACCGCCAGATGGGCAGGGGAGTGCCCCAGTACCGTTCCCGGGAGATGGCCCAGTCCACGTTGTTCTGAAGCCAGTCCCCGAAGCGCCCCTGCTTGATGTGGCCGGGATACCAGTTTATCTCTTCGTTGGCGGCCAGGAGGCGGCCCTTCCTGGCCGAGGTCTTGATGTACCAGGAGGTCTTGGCGTAGTAGAGGAGAGGGGTATCGCAGCGCCAGCAAAAAGGATAGGTGTGGGTGATGCGCCCGCTGCGATAAAGGAGGCCCATCCGGCGCAGGTCCTCGATGATCAGGGGGTCGGCGTCCTTCACCCACATGCCGGCCCAGGGCCATCCGTGCTCCTCATTGCCGGCCCAGGGCCATTCGTGCTTCTTATAGAATCTTCCCCGAAGGTCAATCGAAATCTCTGGGAAAGGCAGCCGCTCGGCGCGGCACAACTCCAGGTCCACCTCCCCGTAGGCAGGGGCGATATGCACGATGCCCGTGCCTTCGGTCATGGAGACGAAGGCCGCTGCCACCACCCTCTTGTATAGGACTAAGCGTGTTGTGGAAACGCTGGGTGATGGGAAGTAGTAGTTAAGACCCGCCAAATCCGCCCCTTTCAGGGTAGCCAGCACCTGGGCCTGGTGCCCCAGGGCCTGCGTCAAGAGGGCCCGGGCCAGGATAAGCCTTCCGCCCTCTTCCTCGACCACCTCGTAGTCCTCGTCCGGGGCCACCGCCAGGGCTACGTTGCCCGTAAGGGTCCAAGGCGTGGTGGTCCAGGCCAGAAAATAGGTGGGCATGCCATCGTCCTGCCGGCCGAGCTTCGTGGACAGGATCTGGCGAGACTGATCGGTTAGCCTGAACTTCACCAAGATGGAGGGGTCCTCGGTGTCGTCTTTATAGCCAAGGGCCACTTCGTGGGAGGAGAGGCTGGTGCCGCAGCGGGGGCAATGGGGCGTGACCTTGTAGTCCTGGTATACCAGGCCCTGGTCCCATAGCTGCCGGATGATCCACCATCCGGACTCGATGTAGTAGTTCTCGTAAGTAACGTAGGGATGGTCCAGGTCTACCCAAAAACCGATGCGATCGGTCAGGGCCTCCCATTCCTTGACATAACGGAAGACACTCTCCCGGCACCGTGCGTTGAAACGGTCCACCCCATAACGCTCGATGTCCGGCTTCCCCGTGAAACCCAGCTCCTTTTCCACCTCGATCTCCACCGGCAGGCCGTGGGTGTCCCAGCCTCCCTTGCGGGGCACGTAATAGCCCTTCATGGTGCGGTAGCGAGGGATTACGTCTTTGAAGATACGGGCCAGGACGTGGTGGATGCCGGGATTTCCGTTGGCCGTGGGCGGGCCTTCGTAGAAGGAGAATAGCGGCCGGCCCTCCCGTGCATCCAGGCTCTTCTTGAAGATGTCCCGCTCCTTCCAGAAGCGGAGGACCTCTTCCTCCAGCTTGGGGAAGTCTACTTTATTAGATACGGCCTTGAAGACGCTCACTTTTGCTGTCCGAACTCAGAATCTTTAAACATATATGACAAAAACTCCCGTCCACTAAGGGACGGGAGTTTTCCCGCGGTGCCACCCTTTTTGCCCGCTTGATAGCGGGCCTCTCGCTTTGGTCCTCAGCCAGATATCGCACACTTAGACTAATTGTGCATTAGCCAGATACCGCACCTTTAGACAAATTGTACGTCAACCATATACCGCACAATTAATTGTGCGGTATCCGCCTCCCCCCCCGCAAGTGACAGCTTACGGTGCGGCGCAGCCCCTGTCCCGATAACGGGGGACGGCCGGCGCGGCTTAGTCGGGTTGTCTCTTTCGGCCTGCGGCTCCGGAGTGATATTCGGGGAGCCCACCGCATCTGCTTCCACCGGACCAGACTCGCTGGGCGGTTACCCTCCCTTACTCGTCTCCATCACAGCCTTTGCAATTATAGGAGTACCACGGATAGCGGCCAAAGTCAAGGGGCGCACGCTCTTGCATGTCATGGAGAATAGCTTCGACAGCGAAGGGGCAGAGGGAACGGTAGGAGTCTGTGGTGGAGCCTTTGCGGGAAGCGGCTCTGATGACGAACTTAATTGTAATTGTACTATGGGCCTCTCCAATTCTGGAATCGCTTGGCACAGAGTCGAGGCAATGATAGAGTGGAATTGATCGGCAGACCCAGTTGAACAACAGCGGCACATGACAAAGCGCCGAGGGATCACCCCATTTGGGGTATTCGGGCCTAGGGGAAATCAAATGGAAGAGCCTTTGCGACAATATGACATTGAGGACCTACACAACTTCTTGAGGCAGTTTGAGCTAGTTCGCGGCTTAGAGACTCTGTCCTTGGTCAGTGCCCACTTGTGGAAGACCGGCAAGCCATTCAAGTATTTTGCCGATGAGGCGTTCTCTGAGTGGCAGACCGGGTTTCTGGCCCAAGAACTTATCCGGGTAGGCTTGGACTCCGCTTCCTTGAAGCTTGATCAAGATAACGCCATTGTACGCGTAATGCATCTGGCAAACGGTCTCCGCGATTACTTTCAGTTGAACGACACGGGTACAGTAGAGTACCGGAGAGAACTCCGACGGTCATTCTGGTACCGGGTGGCGAACGAGCAATTCGGCTCGCAGGCTAAACGGTGGTACCTGATCCCGAGGTACTTCGCTATGTTTGATAACCTTGCTCGTACCAACCGACGCGGTGATGAGCCCGACCTAGCGGCTGAGTTCCAAACTACCTGCCAACTCTCGATTCCAGACTTCATGAAGATCGGCTTTGCTATTCTGACTCGTATCACCGAGTTGGAGGAACCGAGATTCCTCGCAGCCGACGTCTTACGGTCTGACGTGGAAACCATGCGGACGGTGCTTACACCGGAGAAAGTGGACTCTTTCCTGAGTTCTACCTCCCTGACTGTCGAGGAGTTCCGAACAGAGTTGGCGAACCAAGCCAGCCCTCCACGCGGTTTGGAGAAGCACTGGCTTAATCCCTTGTGGCGTCATCCCATCGTGAACACTGGGTTGGGATATGTCGTGCCCAGCGTGTGGCTGCTTGTCCAGCGATTCACTTCTGGGATCTACTTTGACTTCCTTGACCAGCGCCTCGACGATCGCCGGGCCATTCTAGGCTTTACAAGCCTGTTTGGACGGATCTTCGAGGACCACGTTGGGAAAGAGCTGGCTTGTCACTTCGAACCGGATGAGCTGAAAGGGCAGCAGCAGTACTGGGTCCGAAAAAGCGCTTGGAGCGGACCGGATTGGGCGATAATCGAAGGCAGGAGGGCAACCCTGATCGAGTGTAAAACGAGCAGGATGACCAAGATCGAGAGGGAACGTGCGAAGATCCCGATGATCCGCAAGCACCTCCGTAAAGACATAATCCCAGCCATAAAGCGATTTCCGCAAAAGGCTGCGCATATCCGCAAGCGAGTGAAAGGATTGGAAGACTGGCCGGAGATAGACGACTTCGAGTTCGTCATACTATCGCTTGATCCATGGTGGCCCGAACTGCTTACCAAGCAAATCATCGCCGAAGAACTTAGTGCGGATCCGGCAAAGGACGTTCGATATCACCTTATGTGGGTAGAGCAACTGGAGCACTTGGGCTCGTTTAGATCAGGGACGACCATCTTCGATTTGCTTCGCCGTCGATGGGACGTAGCGCTCAACTGGGATACGCGGACCTATATGTTTGAAGAGGCCAACCGACTTGGACTTGCGCTGGTGAACTCAAGAATGGATCAGGTTGCTGAAGATTTCTTTAAGCAGATGGTCCCGGAAGAGGGCGGCACCTACAACGCGTGTGAGTGAGACGTGTTCAACTGAGAGCGTTGCTGGTGCGGCTTCTGCATCGTGATTCTCTTAAATGTTCGCCAGAACTGATCGTCCGCTACGTAAGTGGTGGAAACGCGTCGATAAACTTTGACGTGGAGAGACGATTGTGGCTGCGCGTTGCATTTCTTCCAGAACTAACAGCACTGTATCTCCGGCCGCGGCGAATGAGTACGCAACGGCACGTCAGTATCGGCGCCCCTTCCAGGTGACGCCCCGCCGGCCTAACGCCCGGAGCCCGCAACCGAACATCATCCCCAGGAATATAACCCCAGCCAGTGGATGGGCCAGGGCGTACCATGGGCCCACCCGAAACAGCAATGTAGTGCGGGGGGTTGTCCCCAGCTCCCGGCCCCAGCCAGGGTCAATCCCCCCCACAACGCCTACAATCCCCCCGCGCAAAATA
>JAUYDP010000048.1 GCA_030691805.1 Dehalococcoidia bacterium
CGCGCCATAGCTATCTTAGATTAAGACATGGAACCCTTCCAGTACCACCGGCCCGGAACCCTGTCCGAGGCCCTGCGCCTGTTGCAGAACCACGGTGGCGAGGCCAGGCCCCTGGCCGGCGGACAGTCCCTCATGCCCCTCCTTGCGGAAGGCATACTGGCCCCCCAGGTCCTGGTCAACCTGGTAGATATTCCGGAGATGCGGGAACTCAGTTGGAGTGATAGCGGCGGACTTTCTATTGGGGCTGTGGTCACTCAGAGGAACCTGGAGCTCTCGCCCCTGGTCCAGGCCAGGCTCCCATCTCTGGCGGATGCGGTTTCCAAGGTGGCCTCGGTGCCGGTCCGGAATCTGGGGACCCTTGGGGGCAATCTCTGCCATGCTGGCCCCGGGGCCGACCCTCCAGCTATTCTGATGGCCCTGAATTCCTCATTGCGGATATCGGGGCCCACGGGGGAGCGGGTACTGCCAGTAGAAGACCTATTTGTCGGACCCTATGAGAACGCTCTGGCGGAAGGAGAGGTTCTTCTGGCGATTCAGGTCCCGCCCATGCCCGCTGGGGCGAAGGCGGTCTACCTGAAGCACTCTGTCCGCGCCATAGACCCTGCCATAGTGGGCATTGGGGCGATGGTGCAGGTACGGAACGGCCTGGTGCGGGAGGCCCGCATCGGGATGGTTGGGGCAGGCCCCCGGCCGGTGCGGGCCAGGGGCGCAGAGGAGGCGCTGCGGGGGCGGCCCTTCGACGAGGATTCTATTCGGAACGCGGCCCAGGCCGCCGCCGCCGAGGCAGAGCCCCTCACGGATGGCTACGCTTCCGCCGGATACCGCCGCAAGATGGTGGCCGTCTTCGTGCGAAGGGCATTAGAGAAGTTACGGGTGACCATGTGAAACAAGCGAAGGCATACGATTTTGGCAAGAAATACCGGGTATGTGCAAGCCGCACTAGGCCGACACGGCGGTCGGCCACTACGGCTGGTGGCTCAAGCGGGGCTAGAAAGCCCCGCCTATCCGAAGTTGCTCGCCTATCCGAAATTCGCAGCCTTTTCCTGCCTTCGTCCCATGGGCGTAGTGGCGGACGGCCCTGTCCGCCATGGGGTGGCGGGGGGTTCGCCTCCAGTCCCAGCACCTGGATATCGCGCCAAACACCGTCGGCTTTGGGCACACGCCGGTGCTCCCGGCGCACAACGGTTACATACCCGTGGCATTGCGGGGTCCAATGACGCACGCTCTGTGCCTCACGGTTAACGGAGAGGCTCTGGAGTTCTCGGTTGAGCCTCACTTGACCCTGCTGGACCTCATCAGGGACCATGTGGAGTTGACCGGATGCCGCCGGGGGTGCGACAGCGGCTACTGCGGGGCCTGTACCGTGCTCCTGAATGGCAAGGCCGTCCATTCCTGTTCCGTGCTGGCGGTGGCCGCCGACGGTGCGCACGTGCTGACGGTGGAGGGCCTGGTCAGGGATGGCCGGCTACACCCCGTCCAACAGGCCTTTATCGAGCATGGGGCTATACAGTGCGGATACTGTACTCCAGGCATGATACTCTCCTCGGTGGCCCTTTTGAAAGAAAACCCCCAGCCGTCAGAGCCTGAGGTGCGAGCCTATCTGAGCGGTAATCTCTGCCGCTGCACGGGATACGTGCGGATCGTGCAGGCGGTCCTGGCCGCCGCGGAATCTATGAGGGAGGAGCGGGCATGAGCGAGCTCTCCGTGGTCGGCAAGGCTCTGGTCCGTACGGACGGCCTGCGGAAGGCCACAGCCCAGGTGACCTACGGGGTGGACTTCAAGCTGCCCGGCATGCTCTATGGCAAGCTGTTGCGCAGTCCGTATCCGCACGCCCGCATCATCAGCATAGATACCTCCCAGGCCGAAGCTCTACCGGGGGTAAAAGCTGTCGTTACAGGGAAGGACTCGCCGGAAGGGCTTTTCGGCTCCCGTATAAACGACCAGCCTCCCCTGGCTCGCGAAAAGGTGCGCTACATTGGGGAGCCGGTGGCGGCGGTGGCCGCCGTAAACGAGGCCACCGCCGAGAAAGCCCTGGGCCTGATTCGGGTGGAATACGAGGAGATAACGCCTGTATTCGACCCAAAGGAGGCTATGAGGCCTGGCGCGCCCATCATCCATGCGGACCTGGGGAAGTACCAGGCCAGCCCCATCTTCTGCCACCCGGTTCCGGGGACCAATATCATGAACTACATGAAGATACGCCACGGCAATGTGGAAATGGGCTTCGCCCAGGCCGATTTCATCTTCGAGGATACCTTCACCACTCCAGCCCAGCACCATTGCTGCCTGGAGCCGCACGCCGCCGTCGGACAGGTGGGCCTGGACGGCAAAGCTACGGTCTGGACCAGCACCCAGGGCCCCTATAAGGTGCGAACCGAGAGCGCCTCTGCCCTATCCATGCCCCCCAGCCGGGTGCGAGTTATCGCCACCCAGGTGGGCGGGGGCTTCGGGGCCAAGGGGCGCGCCAAGCTGGAGCCTCACTGCGTGCTCCTCTCCCGCAAGTCCGGCCGGCCGGTTAAAATCGTCCTCACCCGCCACGAGGTCTTCACCGCCACCAGCACTCGCCATCCATCGGTAATCCGCATCAAGACCGGGGTAAAGTCGGATGGCACGATTCTAGCCCGGGAGGTGGAGGTTATCCTGGATACCGGCGCCTACAGCGAGTCTGGGGAGATAGTCTGCTGGGAGATAGGACAGGGCGCCGCCGGCCCGTACCAGATTCCCAACGTAAAGGTGGATGCTTACGCCGTCTATACCAATAAGGTGCCGGCCGGCCCCATGCGGGGCTTCGGGTGGCCCCAGATCATGTGGGCCAGTGAGTCCCAGATAGACATCATCGCCCATAAGCTGGGACTGGACCCACTGGAGGTCCGGCTACGAAACGCCCTGGAGGAGGGCAGCGTCTCAGCTACGGGGGAGGTGATGCACAGCGTGGGCCTGAAGGAGTGCCTGCGCGAAGCGGCCGCCGCTATAGGATGGGATGACCAGCGTCCACCCAACCGGGGTCGGGGCATCGCTTGCCTTACCAAGATGTCGGTGCCCTTCCTGCCGTCCAGCGCCTTCGTCAAGATCAATGAGGATGGGCGGGTAGGGCTGCTTACCAGCGCCGTGGACATAGGGCAAGGGTCCGACACGGTCCTGGCCCAGATTTGCGCCGAGGATCTGGGAGTGGGCCTTTCGGATATAGAGGTGGCGGTCCCGGATACGGACACCACCCCCCCGGACATGGGCGTCATCGCCAGCCGCATCACCTTCCACGTGGGGAACGCCGTCCGCCTGGCCGCCGCCGATGCCCGGCAGCAGGTCCTGGCCCTGGCCGCTGATATGCTGGAGGCCAGCCCGGAGGACCTGCTGCTAGCTGACGGTAAAGTCTTCGTGCGGGGCAGCCCTGATAGAGCTTTGAGCCTGGCCCAGGTGTCAACGGCAGCCTTTTTTCAGAAGGGAGGCCCGATTCTGGGCCGTGGCTCTTTCCTGGACGAGGACGTGGTCCCAACGGACCCCGACACCGGCCAGAGCCCCAAGCCGTGTCCGTACTGGAAGTATGGCGCTACGGCCGTGGAGGTAGAGGTGGACCCGGAGACGGGGGTGATCAAGGTGTTGAAGCTAGCCTCGGCCCACGACTGCGGACGGGCCATCAACCCGCTGTTGCTCAATGGGCAGATCGAGGGCGGCGCCCTTACCGGCCTGGCTTATGCTCTTTGGGAGGAGGTAGTCTTCGATGGAGGGCGGATAACCAATCCTTCCTTCATGGAATACCGCATCCCTTCTACGGTAGAGGCGCCCAATATCAGCCCCATAATCGTTGAGGCGGAACATCACGCCGGCCCCTTCGGGGCTAAGGGAGCGGGCGAGGCCAGCACCATCGGCGTAGCGGCGGCCGTGGGCAACGCCCTATTCGACGCAGTAAAGGTCCGCATCAAGGACTTACCCCTCACCTGGGAGAAGGTCCTGGCGGCGCTAGAGAAGAAGGCAGACGATGACCGAAAGGAGGCTTGATGTTCTACCAAATAGGTAAGTTCCAGGTTATACCCGGCAAAGAGAAGGAATTTGAGGGGTTAGTGCGCCAGCTCTTTATAGACACCCGGGGCATTGCCACCGACCGGATTCAGGTTTACCTGGTCCGCTCCACGTCCGATCCTGCTCACTATAGCATCGTTGGCACCTGGAAGAGCGCTCATCAATGGGAAGCCATTGGCCAAACAACTCTGCGCCAGGAGTTTAACGAAAAGCTCAAGAGTATCCTCCAGCGTCCACGCGAAGGAGAGATGTTCGAGGTGGTGGTAGGGGAGCCATAGGTTCCGCCAAGTTCCGGTAGTTGCCACAAGAAGCTTGAGGCTGGAGAAGCCCCGCCCGAGGCTAAAGCCAAGTCGGGCTGAGAAGCCGAAGCCCGCTGAAGGGGCTGGATTCGGAAGTGATAGGGGGCAAAGAGATAGGCTCAGTTTCAGGCTGTTCTATCATCTAGGTTGGGATACTAGGATTAGGTAGTAAATAGTCGGACAAGGTAGTCCAATAATGCGAAGGCCCGAGGGAAACACTTATCCGGCGGACTACAATCCCGATTTTGAAGAGGCTGAGCCAGGAATGGGTGGCTGGGGAGATCAAACTGGCATCCGAAACCTGTCCTTAGCCCCTTTAGTGGGCTTGGGTCTCTTAGCCCATGGCTTTAGCCCGGGGCGGGGCTGCCAATTATCCAGATGTCGGGTGTCTGCCACCAATCGCGAAGGCCGGATTCCCGCTGATATCCAATGTAAGGCTATTAACCCTCTATGAGGGGGCAAACAAACGTAGAGTTGGGGCTTGCCCCCAGCCGGCGGTTATTCGCTTGTGCAGGGCTGGGGCTTATGCCCAGTAGACGGTTATTTGCTTGTGTAGGGCTAGGGCTTATGCCCAGCCGGCGGTTATTCACATCTGTAGGGCTGGGGCTTGTGTCCAGCCGGGGCTTGGATCGGGGGACAAGCCCCCGAACTACGCGCCCATGCTTCTAGAGGGACAGGAGAAGCCTCGAACAGAGAGAAGAGCGCCGCGGCTCCTGGCCCCGCTCCGGCTCTGGGAGGCCAGGGGAGACATTCTGGCGGGCCTTCTGATTCTGGCGGGCCTTCTCTTCGTCTTTCGTGGAGCCTGGTTGAAGGGCCTCATATTCACTGAGACCGACACCCTGCTCTACTACTACCCAGTCCTGAGTGAGCTTCGCCGGGCGCTGCTACAGGGTACACTACCCCTTTGGACACCGTATATATACGGTGGGTTCCCCCTCTTCGCCGACGGCGAATCGGGCACCCTCTATCCCATCAACTTACTTCTGATGTTATTAATGTCTCCGGAGGGAGCGCTCCTCTGGCTGGGGCCATTGAGGGTGGGGATGGCCGCCCTCTTCATGTACCTGTACGCCCGGACCATCGGCCTGGGCAGCCAGGGGTCTCTGGTCTCCGCCCTGGTCTTCGCCTTCGGCGGGTTCAGCATAGCCCAACTCCACCATCTGAATCTATCCAGCGGGGCCTTGTGGCTCCCTCTGGTCCTCATGATGGTGGAAAGGGCCTACCGCCGGCAGGGCCGGGCCAGGTTCTGGGCGGTGGCCCTTGCGGGGGTGGCCTTCGGCGTCCAGTCCCTGGCATTGCACGTCCAGGTAAGCCTCATGACCGTCCTGTTTCTCGCCTTCTATCTGGCCTTTCGAACCTGGGCCTTCCCCGTCGGCTCTTTCCTGCGCAGGCTGGGCCTCATGGGCGGGACCTTCGCCGGGACCGTGGGGCTGGGCCTGGGGCTGGCGGCTGTCCAGTGGCTACCCCTTTTCGAGTTGTCCCGTTTCTCCCCCCGGGCGCCCGGCCTCCTCTACAACCAGGCCCTGGAGTACTCCCTTCCTCCCTTCAACCTGATTACGCTCCTCTCACCTTATTTCTTCCGGGGGCCGAAGCAGGTGTCCTGGGCCATTTGGTCCTCATGGGAGACGGCTATCTACGTAGGGATAGCCCCCTTGCTGCTGGCCGCGGTGGCCCTTCTCTGGGGGCGCAGCCGTTGGACCGCCTTCTTCGCCGGAACGGGTTTAGTGTCGCTCCTGCTGGCCATGGCCAACTACGTGCCCTTGAACCTGCACTACCTCCTGTACCGGCTCCCCTGGTTCGACGCCCTGCGGGCCCCGGGCCGCTTCAGCTACCTCTTTACCTTCTCGTTAGCATGTCTAGCGGGTTTTGGGGCCCACTGCCTCGCCGGCCAAAGGAAGGAGGCCAGGCCAAGGGGTTTCTTTCTCTTGCCATTGGGCTTCTTGGGGCTAGTGGCCGCGGTGACAGGTCTACTCCAGTGGCTGAGGGTATGGCTCTCTGCCAATCAGGGCGCCGCCAACGACCTGCTGGGCACCCTCTACATGGGGCTTGGTCCCTTGGAGGCAACCCGCCTGAAGAAACTGGACGTCTACACCCTTCTTATAGTTGCCGCCGACGGGCGGAACTGGTACGGCCCGCTATCCCTGGCCCTGGCCGCCGCTGCCCTGCTGCTGGCCTGGGCCAGGCTGCCCCGGTGGCGGGGGGCCTGGCTGGCGGGGCTGGCCCTTCTGGTGGCCGCCGACCTCTTCTGGTTTGCCCAGGACTTCCATCCCACCCTACCGGTGGCCAAGCTGGCCGAGGCCTCCCCGGCCACGACCTTCCTCGCCGGCCATGCTGGAGGAGGCCGTGCCTTCAATCTTAGAACGACCCTTGCGGAGCCCAACCGTCTGGTCCCCTTCGGAGTGCAGGCTGCTGGTGGCTACAGCTCACTACCTTTCGATCGCCAAGCGCAATATGCAGCCGAGGCTCAGGTCCTGGACCTTCCGCTAATGGACATCTGGAACGTGCGGTATCTAGTCACGACGAGGCTTCCGTGGGGGGTGTCCTACGGTGGTGTGACCTTCGATCCAGCCATGCCCCTTTTCAAGAGCGTAAGCCAGGTCGTCGGATCCTCTGTGCTTTACCAGGTCCCGGGCGTGAACACCAAGGAGGTCCGGGTAGTGTCGGCACTAAGCCAGGTCGCCGAGGCGCCTCAAGGCGCGACCATTGGATATGTTGTCCTGAGCGATGAGGCGGGGACACAGCAGAGGCTGCCATTGCTGGCCGGCGTCCACACCGCCGAGGCTGCCTACGACCGTGAGGACGTGCGGCCGGTGGTACGGCATGAGAAGCCCACGGTGGCTGACATCGTGCGGGGGACGGACCCGACCGGCAAGTCCTATCCGTCCTACGTTTATTTC
>JAUYDP010000043.1 GCA_030691805.1 Dehalococcoidia bacterium
CCCCTGGACGAAAAGAGCATGCACTCCCTGTATGTCCTGGGCACCCTGGATAGATCCGGCAAGGAGGTTGCCGACTTCTATGAGGAAGTGCTGGACGAGGTCAAGGACCGCGTAGCCCGGGGCATCGCCACCATCCCGGTCGAGCGGTGCCGGCTTATGACCGACAGCCAGCCCCCCTGGTATTTCCTCCACTTCTACCGCTACCTACAGGAGTTCGGGGCCGTCTCCGTGGGCAGTTTCTATGTCAACACCCTTTGCGGCGCGTGGGAAGACAAGCCCGATGGCACCTGGGGTGCTCGGACGACACCCATGCAGAGGGGCATCGAGATAAAGACCCGCGACCAGGCCCTTCGCCTCCTGGCCGAGTGGGAGCTGAACAGGCCCCAGTGGCAGTGCTTCTACGACCCTCAGATCAAGACCGATCTCATGGTGCGCATGGCCAAGGAGTGGAAGCTCAACGGCTTCGTCCTCCATTACAACCGTGGCTGCGAGGGCACCAGCATGGGGATCGCCGAGAACCGCCTGGGGCTGATGAAGGCTGGGATCCCGGTCATGACCTACGAGGGCAACATGGGGGACGAGCGGGAGTTCGACGAGCCCCGCACCCTGGCCCGCATCGATTCGTTTATGGAGAGCATGGGCTTTGGTAAGATTTAGTGCTTGATAGTGACTCATAGGAGGACACAGTTAATGATTGCAGCAGTATCGACTATAGAAAAATTCAAGAACTGGGTTGAACACCGGCACCAGTACGCCAGGGATTGGAAGGCCAGGACTGGCGGCAAGCTACTGGGCACTTTCTGCACCTATGTTCCTGAGGAGATAGCCTATGCCGCAGGCATACTTCCAGTCCGCCTCTTGGGCAGCCATGAGCCGCAAGATGTTACGGAACCATACCTCTTCGGCATGTTCTGCCCCTTCTCCAGGGACGTGCTGGCTCAGGGGCTAAAAGGACGTTTCAACTACCTGGACGGAATAGCGGAGGCCCACACCTGTATGCACATTAACCAGGCCTTCGAAAGCTGGTCCATCCACCTGCCGGTGAAGAGCTTCTTCATCAGCATGCCGTCCAAGGTGCAAAGCCCCAGGTCCCGGCCGCTGCTGGCCGGCCAGTTGGGGATCTTCAAGAAGGAGATCGAAGAGTGGACTGGAAGGTCCATCTCCGATGCCGATTTGGACCGGGCTATAGATATTTACAACACGAACCGGCGTCTAATGTGGGACATGTACAACCTTAGAAAGGCGCCTAATCCACCCATAACCGGCCAGGAGGCAATGTTCGTGGCCCTTGCCCAACAGATGGTGGACAAGGAGGAGCACAGCCAGGCCCTCCGGGAGTTGATAGAGGAATTGAAGACCCGGAAGCTAAATCGCGACCCGGGCGCCCGTCTGATGCTTCTGGGTAGCGAAGACGACGACACGGAATTCATCAAGATGGTGGAGTCGGTTGGGGCTACCGTAGTCATTGACGACCATTGTACCGGCACTCGTTACTTCTGGAACGAGGTTGACTGCGTAGGCGATAACCGGTTGGAGTCCATCGCGAACCGCTACCTGGACCGAACCCCCTGCCCCAACCGGGACTGGCCGGATAGGATCCGTTTCCCCCGGGTACTCCAGATGACCAAGGATTACGGCGTGCAGGGGGTTATTATGATCCAGCAGAAATTCTGCGACCCTCACGAGGCGGACATGCCCGCTTTGACAGCTTACATGAAGAAGGCCGGTATCCCCACCCTGTTCCTTGAATTCGACGCGACCCTCCCCATGGGCCAGTTCCGGGTACGGGTAGAGGCCTTCCTCGAGACCATCGGGCAGGAAGACCTGTTCTAGTATCCGATTTGTACGGGAGGCATACCTCATGACTACCAAAGACATAAAGCGATATAAGACCAAGCCCTTCGACTCCTGGAAGCTGGCCAAAGAGTTGCGGATGAACCACTACCGGGAGATTGCCGAGTCCCGGACGGAGAAGGGCAAGAAGCTCCTGATAGGCGGGGGAACGGAGAGCATGCTCGGCCTCCCCGCGGGCCTGGGCGAATATGTTTTCTTTGGAGGCGAGCCCTATGCCGCCTCCATGTCCGCGGGTGACCCCGCCTTCGCCGTGGAGTGCATGGAGGCTACCGAGTCCGCCGGCTTCGCCCGAGACCTGTGCGCCTATATGCGCGACTACTTAGGCTCATTCCTTCTTGACCGTTATTACTTCGGAGGGCCCTTCCCCAAGGCCGATTTCTACCTCCAGACCCACTTCTGCGATACCCACGGCAAATGGTACCAGATAGTATCCGAGATGGTGGGCGTCCCATACTTCTCTACAGACTTCGTTCCCTTGCGCTGGGACGAGACCGTAGAGGGCAGGCAGCAGAAGGTCGAGTTCTTCACCGGACAGCTCCTCGACGCCATCGAATGGATGGAGAAGATAACCGGCATAAAGTACCAGGACGAGCTGCTCATCGAGGCCGTCAAGAATGAGTTCCGGACGACCTCCCTCTGGGCGGAGTGTGCTGTTTTGAACCAGGCCATTCCCGCCGCCATGGATGAGAAGAGCATGTACTCGTTCTATATCCTGGCCGTCCTCATGCGGCATAGGCCGGAAGTAGTCCGCTTCTATGAGATACTCCGGGATGAGATGAAGGACCGGGTAGCTAACCAGATAGCGGCTGTGCCCACGGAGCGCTTCCGGCTCTTGCACGACAGCCAGCCCCCCTGGTATGCTCTGCACATCTTCCGTTATCTTGAGAAGTTCGGCGTAGCGTGCGTGGGCGCCAACTACGAGTTCGGCCTCTCGGGAGGATGGGACTATAAACCCGGAGAATACCTGCGCCCAGCGGTGCCTCCCCAGGACCGGGGCGTGCCTCTGAAGGACCGGGAGGATGCCTGCCGGGCCCTGGCGGAATGGTGGCTGGACTATCACCTGATAGCCCGGGGCATCCGGTTCTCGGGACCCGGCCGAAATGCTCTGGTCATGCATATGTTGAAGGACTGGCACTGCGACGGTCTGATGATCCACCTGAACCGTGGTTGCGAGGGCTTGGCCGTAGGCCAGATGGAGATCAGGCTGGCCCTGGTCGAGGCCGGCATCCCGGTAATGACCTATGAAGGCAACGTGGGAGACCCACGAGAGTTCGACGAGGGACGCACCCTCGCCCGAATAGACGCCTTCATGGAGAGCGCCGGACTCAAGATACTGGAAGAGTAATCAGCGGTCAGTGGTCAGCCGTCAGCTGTCAGTTGCCAGTTGCCAGCGTTTAGGCCGGGGAGAGGCTGTCAGCCAACAGCAATTACTGATCGTTGCGCGGAGGGCTAAAAGAGGCTGCATGGGACCATATGGGAGGGATTCAGCAGATGGCGGCGGCGGCTAGAAGAAGCTTGGTGCTGGGGCAGGTCTGCCCACCCGCCATCCGGGGTATCTGCCTCCCATCGCCTTGGCCGGATCCCCGGAATCATCCCATGCTGGGTCCTTAGCCATTCATGCAGAGGTCAGTAGTCCCGCCGTCAGGGCCGGGGGCCTCGGGGGTGTCCCTCGAAACCCACCGACATATATGAAGACGACGGGCGAATGCCCGTAGATATAGGAGGCATAAGTGATAACGGCAGGTATAGATATGGGTTCCAAGACCATCAAGGTCGTCATCCTCAAAGACGGAGATGTCCTGGCTCGCTCCTTGGTCGGCAGTGGCTTCGAGACCAGGGAGTCCGCCGAGGAGGCTTTGAAGGATGCCCTGAATAAGGCCGGCTTGACCCTGAAGGACATAGACCGGATAGTCTCTACAGGCGCAGGCCGGAAAGAAGCTCCGCACATCAACGACGATATCACCGAGGTTGGCGCCGGCGCCAGGGGTATCTTCTTCCTGTACCCCTCGGTACGGACCCTCATAGACGTGGGCGCCGAGGAAGGCCGTGGTATCAAGTGCTCCCCGGCCGGCAAGGTGCTGGACTTCGTGGTCAACGAGAAATGCGCCGCGGGAGCAGGTTCTTTCACTGAGTCCATGGCCCGAGCCCTCGAGGTGAGCCTCGAGGAGTTCGGCAAGATGTCCCTTACTTCAGACAAGAAAATCCCTATGAACGCCCAGTGCGCCGTCTTCGCGGAGTCGGAAGTGGTATCCCTGATCCATGCGAAGACCCCCAAGGCAGACATAGCCAAAGCAGTCCACGATGCCATTGCCAGCCGCGTTATATCCATGGTACGGCGGGTCGGCATAGATAAGGACGTGGCCCTGATCGGCGGTGTGGCATATAACGTGGGATTCGTGGACTCCCTGAAGCGGGGACTCGAGTCCGATGTGATCATTCCGGAGAACCCGGAGTATGTAGTAGCCCTGGGAGCGGCCCTGGCGGCACTAGAAAATCGCAATTAAGGAGCAGATAGCATGGCCCAAGAATACTGGAGATGGAAAGAGTATAACTGGCACGATGAAGCCCTGGATCCAGGCAAAGCCCAGATCATCACCGCAGGAGTGGATGTCGGCTCGGTCAGTTCCCAAGTGGTGGTAATGTTGGATGGAGAGCTTTACGCTTTCTCCAACATGCGTACCGGCTCCGATAGCCCCAACAGCGCCAGTAACGCCATGAACTGGGCACTGGAGGGCACCCTCCTGAAGCTGGAGGACATCCTCTATATTGTCGGCACCGGGTATGGGCGGGTCAACGTGCCCTTCGCTAACCGGGCCATCACGGAGATATCCTGCCACGCTCGGGGCGCCAACTTCATGTACGGCCCCACGGTCCGCACCATCCTGGATATGGGAGGACAGGACTGTAAGGCTATCCGCTGCGACGATAAGGGCAAGGTGACCGCCTTCCTGATGAACGACAAATGCGCCGCCGGCACCGGCCGAGGCATGGAGGTCATGGCCGACCTGCTGGCCGTGC
>JAUYDP010000402.1 GCA_030691805.1 Dehalococcoidia bacterium
AGTTTGAAACCCGCCCCTACAGTTCAGTGGGATGAGATCAATTGCATAAGGGCGCCGGCCAGCTTCTGAGGGTCGTGCCGGGTGGGGAAGCTCTCATTTATCAGGTCGGCCTGGACCAGCTTGACCCCGTGGCTGGCTAGCTCCTCCTGGTCCACCGGCACGTTGCAGACCTTCCATTTGGCCGGCATGTCTATGAAATGGCTGTTTGCCATCACATAGTCCACCAGCCGCCCGTTCACGTGCCTCTCCAATGCATTAAGATGGTCCGTCAGGGTGTAGTTGTCCGTCTCACCCGGCTGGGTGGCTACGTTGCAAACATATATCTTCGGCGCCCTAGATAACCGGATGGCCTCGGCTATCCCTTTGACCAGCAGGTTGGGTATAACGCTGGTATAGAGGCTACCGGGCCCGATGATGATGGCATCTGCCTCCACTATGGCCTTGACCGCCTCTGGATAAGCCACAGGCTCCCCAGGTTCTACGAATACCCGATGAATGGGACAGAGGCTTTCAGATATTTTGGACTCACCGGAGAGGGTACTCTGGTCGCCCAGCTCAGCATGTAAGACCAGGTCCTGTAAGGTGGAGGGCAGAATCTGTCCCCGCACGGCCAGCACCCGACTCGACTCCTGCAAGGCCCGCTCGAAGCTCCCAGTGACCCCCGCCATAGCCACTATGAAGAGATTCCCGAAGCTGTGCCCATCCAGCCCGGACCCCTCCCCAAAGCGGTACTGAAATAGCTCCGTCATCAGCGGCTCAGTGTCGGCCAGGGCGGCGATACACTGGCGGAAATCCCCGGGTGGAGGCACCCCTAGAGCCCGCCGCAGCTTCCCCGAACTACCCCCGTCGTCAGCCACTGTGACGATAGCAGTTAGGTTAGAACTGCACTCCTTCAACCCCCTCAGCAAGGTTGAAAGGCCCGTTCCGCCTCCGATAGCCACTATCTTGGGGCCACGGGACAAGCGCCTCATCCGGTAAACCCGGTCCACCAGGGAATTGGTGCCGTTGGTAGGAGCGAGGACATCGAGAAGGGAGCTCCCCAACTGCTTCAGAGCGATCACCACGGCGCCCAGCCCCAATACCCCAAAGAGAATTGCCCGGTAAGGGCGGTCAATGAACTGGAGCGTCAGGTAATAAGCCGCCTCGGGAAAGGGTTGAGTGCGGTAAAGATGGGTCATGATGTAAGCAAAACCCAAGCTAAGGCCAAGTATCCCTACCGCCAGCACCGCCAACCACCGCTTGACGCCCAGCCCTGGGTAAAGCCACTTGGCCAGCTCGAATCTGGGGGATCGAGACTTAATCATTCCCGGACTCCCCCGAATGGAGGGACCTTAGGCGTGGTCGCCCTGCTGGAGCGATATCCTGCTACAGTAATTTTGGTCCTCTTCCCCGGGCGTTCCTTTGGCCTCTACCCGCATCCAACTCTCTGCGAATTATAAGCTCGAAGCGCCGTTTTTTCAACTTTGAAACAGTCGGTTGAAACCGGCGCTACATTCATTTAACGCCGAATTTATTCGGCTGACTGGCAACGCTTCTCTTTGCCCCGTACCGAACGGCAATGTTATAATTGGGCGGAAGTGGTTGGGAGGCAGTCCCCCAAGCTGTTTAAGAGGACGTTATGGTTTTAAGCGATCGCACTATTAAGGAAGAGATCAAGGCGGGGCACATAATAATTGAGCCCTTAAATGAGGCCGATATCCAACCCGCCAGTATAGACCTGCACCTGGATGACAAGTTCCGAGTTTTCAGGAATATCCACCAACCCTTTATTGATGTCAAACTGCCCCAGGACGATCTTACCGAGCTGGTGACCATAAACCATAATGACCCTCTTATGCTGCATCCCCGGGAGTTCGTGCTAGGTAGCACCAAAGAGAAACTAACCCTTCCGGACGATATAGTAGCTCGTGTGGAGGGAAAGAGCTCCCTGGGAAGGCTGGGCCTTCTCATTCACTCGACCGCGGGGTACGTTGACCCCGGCTGGTCGGGACACCTGACCCTGGAGCTAAGCAATGTCTCGAATCTGCCAATAACGCTATACTACGGAATGCCCATCGGCCAGATATCGTTCCTGCGGCTCAGCACACCAGCGGAAAAGCCCTACAACACCAAGGGCTTGGGGAGCAAATATCAGGGTCAGCGGGAGCCCACAGCCAGCCGCTACTATTTGCATTTCCGGGACGATAAACCATGAACATTATGCGCTACACGATCATTGATGGCCAGGGGGTGGTAAGCTTCGTAGGCCATTGCGATGTTTTAAGCGCTCTGGTAGCGGCCTGTGCCCAAAACCCCTTAACCCTCGAACAGCTATTGGACGTGGCTGATAGCTACTACCACTTCCTGAAGGAACCTGTCCTCTGCGGGTTAGCGGTTTTCGACGAGCACAACGTGCCGGGCCAAGGTCAGGCCATCCATTCGGCGCTTGAACACTTGCGTCCCGAGGAGACCCCCGTCTTCAGGGTAATTGATGAAGTCACCAGAGAGGCCAGCCTCCAGCCGGTAAAGGCTGGCATCATCATCTTCAACCTTCCCTGCAAGCGCATTGTCCAAATTATAAACAGCTTCTCCGAGATACGGCGTGAGGGAAGGGGATGGGTCTACGACGGCGCGCGCCCCACCGGTAAGGTATTCCGTTACCGGCTACCGAAGGATTGGGCGCTGGTGCCCTAATTTTAGCGCCCTACGTAGATTTTACGTTACCTGTTAACGCTTATCTTCTAAATCTTCGGTGAACCAGATTTCCGGGGGACCCATAAAACCTGCGCGTTCCATATTCGAAGCTGTATTAATTCTTTTGTACTCTGGTTCAGACGCTTCGCCCCCTGGGGGGTCATCACCACCACGTCCTCTATACGCACACCGAAGCGGCCCGGTAGATAAACGCCCGGCTCTACAGTGAAGGCCATACCCGGCTCCAGGACCGTAGTGCTGTTCTTATTGACAGGTGGGTCCTCGTGAACGTCCAGGCCGATACCATGGCCCGTCCCGTGAATGAAATAGTTTCCGTATCCGGCTTCCTCTATGATAGAGCGGGCAGCAAAATCCACGGCTGAGGCCGGAACGCCAGGCTGTGCCGCCGCGATTCCCGCCTCCTGCGCCCGGCGGACTACCTCGTATACCGTGCGAAACTCGGTAGAGGCATCCCCTGCGCAGACAGTGCGGGTGGTATCCGAGTAGTAGCCCCGGTACGTACCCCCAAAGTCCATTACCACCGGGTCGCCCCACCCTATACGCCGGTCCCCTGAAAAATGGTGAGGGGCTGCTCCGTTCTCTCCGCTGGCGATGATACGGAAATCCAGGCTCTCTAAGCCTTCTTCCAGCATTAGGATTCCCAATTGGGTCTCGAGTTGGGCCTCAGTGAGTCCCTCGATCTTCAACGATGTGACTTTTTGGAAAACGCTGTCAGCCATGGCAGAGACCTTCGCCAGGAGGTCTAGCTCCTCCGGGCCTTTTATTATCCTCATTTCGTGCAGAAGCCTGGAGCCAGGAATGAAGCGGGCCTCGGAGAACCTACCCTGAATCTGTAGCAAGTACGTAGCCCAGAGCTGGTCACTGATCGCAAAGGTAAGATTGCCGCGATCTCCGATAAAATCCTTCAAGAGGCCCACGGGGTCATTAGGGTCGGCCCAGGGACGGACGTCAAATGCGCTACCCAGGCCCGCCAGGTTGGGGGCTTCCAGGGACGATACAATGAATACGGGGGATCCTCCCTGAGGCACCGCAAGCACCGCCATCCTCGAGCCGGGCTTAAGGGGACAACCTGAAAGATAAAGCATATCGGATGACGGGGAGGCCAGAAAGCAGTCCACGCCTTGCTCCGCCATTAACAATTGGAGCTTGGCGCAACGGACCAGGTAATTCTCCACTGCTACCTCCTTCGCGGGAACGTCCATGTTAGCGGTTTCCCCGAGTGCGAGTGCGACGCAGATTTTCCGCGGCGTAGCCGGGTCCGCCGAATAATGAGTTTAGAAGCTTAAACTGGGTGTAGCCAAGCCCCGCCTGGCCGACACGGCGGTCGGCCGCAACCAACAAGGGAAGACGGCCCTACCTGCTCCGACCAAGACGTAGCGGCGGACGGCCCTGTCAGCCAAGGGTAGTGGGGCGGGGCCACGCCGTCCTGCCGCCCGCACCGGATTGTCTCTTCAAGTCTCATTATTCGGCAGATCGTGTGCACCGAGCCACTCCCTTGGAATCCCGGCGCCCACCCCCTGCTGGCGAGTCGCTTGACAGAGGGCGTTCATTATGATAAAAGAAGGCAACTCGCGTCCAATAACTCTTACTGCATATAACCATAGCAAGAGGCCCATGTCAAAGACGTGGTGATTCGTGGACATGAGAAAAGGAAGGGGGAGGTTACTCAATGATCAGGAAAAGGACCATGTTGGTAGTCTTGTTGGGGCTGGTATTAGGGCTGGTGGCCTGCGCTCCTGCGGCAACTCCGACGCCAACACCCACCAAACCGCCTGCTGCGGCTCCCACCACGGCCGCAGCGCCAGCCAAGACAGCAGAGCCGACCAAGCCACCGGCGCCAACGCCCACGACGGCGCCTGCCGCAACGGCAACGCCAAAGCCGGCCACCCTGAAGTTCGGCTCCATCCAGTCCGTCTCTGATGCAGGTGTTTATGTCGCCATTGACAAAGGCTACTTCAAGGAGCAGGGGATCACGATAGAGGTAAACAACTTCCGTACCGTGGCCGAGCTCATCGCACCATTGGGTACTGGGCAGCTCGACTTCATGGCCACACCGCTCAGTTCCGCTTTGCTGGCGGCTGCCGACCGGGGCATAGAGATGAAGATTGTAGCAGATAAGGGCCAATCACTTCCCAAATGGGAGTTCGCCTGGATGAACCTGCGCAAGGATCTGGCTGACTCCAAACAGGTAAAGACCCCGGCAGACCTCAAGGGCATGAAGATCGCTATCCCTTCCCCGGGAAGTCTTGGCGATCAGACTGTCCAGATGGCCCTGGAGCAAGCCGGTCTGAAGGCCACCGACGCGGAAATCATTGTACTGCCTTTCGCGGAACACGCGGCTGCGTTCGCCAACAAGGGCATCGCGGCTAACTACGCCGTAGAGCCTTTCATCGCCACCGGCACTCAGCAGGGCTTCTCTGTAAAATGGATACCCAACAGCCAGTATTTCGATGGTAGAACAGAAACGGCTACAATCATCTACGGCTCGGCCATTCTCAAGGACCAAGATTTGGGTCGCCGGTGGATGATTGCCTACCTGAAAGGCATCCGGGACTACCTTAAGGCCTTCACCACCAAGGAGGGTCGGGACGAGGTGGTAAACATCCTGGTCAAGTACAGCACGGTCAAGGATCCCAAGCTCTATGACGTCATGGAGATGCCCTACCTCGATCCTAATGGCACTCCGGATAAGAAGAGCATGGACGCCCAGTACAAGTGGTTCGTGGATAAGGCGCTGTACACCGGGAAAAAGACCTTCAACGATATACTTGACCTTTCGTATGCAGAGTTCGCCACTCAGAGGTTGGGGAAGCAGTAAACCGTATCTTGGCGACTGCGTTATTACGTGATTAGGTGATTGGGAGTCACATAGCCGGGTGTGACTCATCAATCACCTAATCACCAGTCACCGCCCCCCTCAATAAACTAATCCGTGCCTACACTATAACGTCGGCGCCAGTTCGCTGATCTATTACCCATCATCCAAAAGATATATATCCCCACCATTGACATCTGGCCATTTTGCGGTATAAAGATATGTATCTTTCTCCACAAGAATGGCCAGATGGCCAACGTAAGGGAAAAATGAAAAGGGGAGGGCGTCGGGGGACAAGCCCGCACCTACGTCTCTGGGTATATTTACTGAGAATTTGCTATCCATCTAGTATTGACTTTGGCCCCCTGGCATGGTAAAAGGGATATATATCCTCGGCGGCCACGGGGGGAAAGGATATATATCTTTCGCGTGGCAGAAAGGGAGGGACGCCATGTAAAGGGCTGAGCCAACCCGCAGCAAACGGGGATGTATGGGAGTAGCTACTTAGCCTATAGGCGAACGGAAGTGCGCGTCGTGGTAAAAGCCGTGGAGGCCTCCCGGGTAGACCGGGAAGTGCTTCGGCATCAAGTCAAGAGTAAGTATATGGAGGTAGCCCTAGATCCCCAGAAGGGCTTCCACTTTCACATCGGTCGCCCCCTAGCCGCCATGGTGGGCTATGACCCAAAGGAGGTGGACTGGCTGCCGGAATCAACGGTAGAGTCCTTTGCTGGCACCGGGAACCCCTTCTCCATGGGAGCGCTCCCGCCGGGCGCGGTGGTGCTGGACATCGGCTGTGGAGCGGGCTCCGATAGCCTGTTGGCGGCCCGGCAGGTGGGACCATCAGGGCGGGTCATCGCTTTGGACATGACGGAAGCCATGCTGGAAAAGGCACGCCGGGGAGCGGAGGCCCTGGGGCTTAGCAACGTGGAGGTCCGGCACGGCTACGCCGAGAACCTGCCGGTGGAGAGCGGCGTCATTGACGTGGTCATCAGCAATGGCGCCATCAACCTGTGCCCCGACAAGGCGGCCGTCATGAAGGAGGTTTACCGAGTGCTCAGGCCGGGCGGGCGCTTCCAGATCGCCGATATCGTCGTCCACAAAGAAGTGCCCCAGGAGGCCAAGGATGACATCAACCTCTGGTCCGGGTGAATTGCCGGTGCTCTACTGGAAGTAGAGTGGGAGTGGGTGCTGGGCCATGTCGGGTTCGTGGACATCCGCTGGGGCCAGCAGGTAGATGTCTTCTCCGGCTCCAAACACGAGTCCGACGCCAAGGAGCTCGACACCCGCGGCGTGACCTTCGCCGGAGTTAAGCCCCCCAAGCCCTAACCCGGCGTAGCCGGAACCAAAACGCTGGTCACGGTTGAGCGAGAATTCAGGCGCGGTCCGCGCAGGATTTCAGTCCTTAGATAC
>JAUYDP010000054.1 GCA_030691805.1 Dehalococcoidia bacterium
TTCTACCTCTACCGTAATGACCTGCTCGGGCAGAGAAGTCAAAGCGATTGGTAGCCCGGTCAACAGATCGCAGTATTCCCGCATCTTGTGAGCGTTGCTAGTTGCAATGAGAAGTTTGGTCTGAAGTCTCATAGGTTCCAATCTCTGCACTCATAATATCACAGAAAGCTCTTTGCAGATCATGGCCAAACGGGGGAGGCATCTGCATGCGGTAGCGTTGGCCGAGCCATACCCCCTGACAGGAAAGTCGCCTGTGAATTGACCAGGTAAGATTATTGGTAGTATCATTGGACGTGTCTCATGCGTAGTGGACACTGATATTGCCATTGACTACCTTAGGCGGCGCAGTTATGCCAAGATACTCTTCATGCGCTGGACCGAGGATGGGCTACTGGCTGTGAGTACAATCACCCACCTGGAAATCCATCAGGGGATGAAACCTGGGGAAGAACAGGATACCATTGCCTTCCTCGATGGTTTTGTTACGCTTCCCGTTGACGTCCCAACGGCCAAGAGGGCCGGCGCCTTGCTCAGGGACCTCCGGGCGCAGGGAATCACGGTCAGCATAGCGGATGCAATCGTAGCAGCAACCGCACTGGGACTTGGCGCGCCTTTGTTGACCAACAGTACAGCGCACTACCCGTTTCCGGGATTACAAGTCGAAAAGGGATTCAACACTGGAATCGTATGAAAAAGCTGAAACATGGGATACAAGCTGGTACAGGAAGAGGATTGCAGCCGCATCCGGCTCTGAGGGCCGTCTTGTTCGACTTCGACGGCACCCTGGTCAAGCTCAATGCCGACTTCCAAGGTCTCCGCGGACAGCTTAAAACGCTTTTGGAGCCTTATGGTTTTTTTTCATCTTTCAGGAACCTCTTCCAGTCAGTGAAGGAAGCAGAAGACCATATTAAAAGCGTCTGTGCGCCTCAGGTGGCCGGCCAGATCATTTCTGAGATATGGGACGCCTTCTACCGCACTGAACAAGACGCAATAGAACACGCCGAGCTATTGGCAGGGGTGCCGGAGATTTGGCAGTGGCTTACCGTGCGCAATGTCCCAATAGCAATAGTCAGCAACAACCATAGCGATATCGTAAAGGCCGCCTTGACCAGGTTAGAGGTCCCCTTGCCTCCTGTCGTCATAGGTCGCGATCACGTGCGCCTCCTCAAACCCGACCCCGAGGGGGCGTTATTAGCTCTAGAGGAGATGGGGCTAACCACGCAGGATGTCTGGATGGTGGGAGACTCGCTCTACGACGCGGAGGCCGGCGCGGCACTAAAGCTTCAGGTGGCCTTGGTGGACAGCCCGTGGCAAGAGCCGGTTCCGGACCAAAACCAACGTATCCACCGCCTCAATCGCATTGATGTACTTATTTCTATCTGGACGGCGAGGTGAGAGGACATGCTGCCAGCGAACGCTGTCGGATGAAGGTGTTATTCGATGCCACCAGTGCCGTGCGGCGGCATGGCGGCTTGGGTCGCTACGCGGAGGAGTTAGCCCGCGCCATGGTGGCCTTCGACAGCGGTGTCGAGTTGGGCCTTTTCTATACTGGTCCTGCGGGCCAAGCGATCGATCCTCCACTAGATACCTTACCCCGCAGGTCGCTTCGACTATCCACTAAGTCATGGAGAATGGCCGCGCTGGCCTCATCATATACCCACATCCCCTTGGATCCTGTCTTGGGCAACGCCGACGTCTTTCACGCCACCGAGCATCTCCTGCCTTACTTGCACAGGATCCGGTCCGTATTTACCCTCCACGACTTGGCCTTCCTCAGATGCCCTGAGGCCCACCTCCCTTTGAACCGGTGGTACCTCAGCTTGATGATGCCCCGCTTCCTGCGCCGCGCCGACGCCGTCATCTGTGTCTCCCAGTACACCAAGGCTGATGCCGTCAGGATCTACGACCTGGAGGAATCGAAGCTTGTGGTAATACCAGAGGGCGTAAACCCTCGCTTCCACCCCGTGGAAAGTCCAGAGCTGCTGGCTGCCGTGCAGGCCCGCTACGGGCTCCCAGAGCGGTTCATTCTCTTCGTGGGCACCATAGAGCCACGAAAGAACCTGTCGGCGCTATGGGAGGCCTACCGTGCGCTGCATTCCGAGGGACGCCCCGAGAAGATCGTGATCGTAGGAAAGAGGGGCTGGCTCTACCGGGCCACGTTCCAGCGCCTGCGCGAGCTGGGACTGGAGGGCCAAGTCGTCGTGCTAGGCTACGTGGCTGATCAAGACCTTCCGGCAATCTACTCACTGGCGGGGTGCTTTGCATTCCCCTCGCTCTTCGAAGGATTCGGCCTCCCCCCCCTGGAGGCCATGGCCTGCGGGTGTCCGGTGGTATGTTCGAACGCCTCAAGCCTGCCGGAGGTTTGCGCCGACGCCGCCCTGCTGGTTCCCCCAACAGACGTGGCCGCCTTGACGTCTGCCCTCCGCAGGCTCCTGGACGACGCCGACCTGCGTGCTGACCTTCGCGCCCGGGGTCTCCGCCGTGCCTCCAACTTCACGTGGCAGATGGCCGCGGAGAGCACCCTGGCGGTATACAGGGTCGTGGCCGATGGCTCGTGCGCCCATAAGTGAATTTCGCTGCCTTCGAGTTGTACTGACGATGCCCAACAGGTAGAATGTTCTCGGATCACATTGCGCACGCTTTCTGGACCTCAGAAAGGGGCTGGAATGGTTGACAACTGGCCGGATAGCAGTAGGTTTTGGCAAGACAAGCGCGTAGTCGTCACGGGCGGGGCGGGCTTCCTGGGTTCTTTTGTGATACGCAAGCTTGCAGATCGAAGGCCGTCTGCGCTGTTTGTTCCTCGTAGTGGAGAATATGACCTGCGCACCGCAGATGGCATCCGTCGCCTGCTGGAAGCTGCGCGGCCGCATATCGTGATACATCTGGCGGCGAGGGTTGGGGGTATCGGAGCAAATCGCGATCACCCGGCAGAGTTCTTCTACGACAACCTGATGATGGGCGTGCCTCTCATGCACGAAAGCTGGCGGGCTGGAGTAGAGAAGTTCGTGGTGCTGGGCACGATTTGTTGCTATCCCAAGCTCACGCAAATCCCGTTCGTAGAGGACGACCTCTGGGCCGGTTATCCCGAGGAAACGAACGCGCCCTACGCATTGGCGAAGAAGATGTTGTTGGTGCAGAGCCAGGCATACCGGCAGCAATATGGGTTTAATAGCATATTCCTGATGCCCGTCAATTTGTAC
>JAUYDP010000063.1 GCA_030691805.1 Dehalococcoidia bacterium
AAATCAGACAACAAATCGTTTGATCCCCTTTTTGATCCCCGGCACGTTGAAATTAATCAAAAAGCCAAGTCGTATACCGGTCAGTTTCAGATGACTGAGGAGTTGAGCCTCCCAAACAGGATTTACTTGATCAACTGCTTCGAGTTCACAGATAACAAGGTCGCTAACCAACACGTCAAGCCGCAATCCTTCGTCAAAGATAATTCCATCATACGTTATGGGAATATCGACTTGACGCTGCGGGTGAAAGCCACTTTTAGAAATTTCATGGCAAAAGCATACCTCATAGATCTTTTCCAGCAATCCTGGGCCTAAATTCTTATGAACGATGTATGCTGCTTCGACAATGGCCTTTGCTATTTCTTCTTCACGCTCTGAAAGAGGCTTGTATTCCATAACTTTCTTTGTGCCTTGGTGTCTTAGTGGCTGAGTAGTTACTGTTGAATAAAAAGTCGGCCCTATATCACGCGTTGTACCGGTTCATAGCCGCTGCGATGCCGTCATTCAGGATTACCAGGATAGTCTCAGCCACCCGTTGGAGCACCTCCTGGAGGGTCTCTCTCTCATCCGTGGAAAAATCGCTAAGCACGTAGTCCCTCAATTCCCCTTCTCCGGTGTCAAGTGGACGGCCAACTCCGACCCGGAGGCGTGTGAAGTCCTGGCTGCCCACTGCCCGTATGATTGACTCTAGGCCCCGATGCCCACCGGAGCCGCCACCGGGGCGTAGGCGCAGGCGGCCGAGAGGCAAATCAACATCATCATGCACCACCAGGATATCCGCCGGGCGCAGCCTGAATCTGGCCATCAGGGATGCCACGGACTCGCCGCTCAGGTTCATGAAGGTCTGGGGCTTGGCCAGGGCCACTTCGTGGCCGTTGATGCGTCCCGTGGCCAGGCGGGCCTTACCCGCTTTAATCGTGTAGGCAAGACCGTGGGCTTTGGCCAGATAGTTGAGGCACTGGAAACCCATGTTATGGCGGTTTTGGGCATATTGAGAGCCTGGGTTGCCCAGTCCCACTATTAGCTTCATTACTAGTAGGCGTTCTCGCCTTTCAGTGTCTCCATGATGGTCATGAGGATGATCTTCAGGTCCAGCCAGACCGTCCAGTGTTCCACATACCAGAGGTCGTAGGCGGTGCGCTCCTCGATGCTCACCTGGCCACGAAGGCCGTGCACCTGCGCCCAACCGGTCAGGCCTGCTTTCTCCTTGTGCCGCTCCAGGTAACGGGGCACTCTCTGGCTGAACTCCTCGACAAAGACCGGGCGTTCCGGCCTGGGGCCGACCACGCTCATCTCCCCCAGAAGGACGTTGATAAACTGAGGCATTTCATCAATGGACCAGCGACGTAGGAACCCACCCAACCGGGTCGTGCGGGGGTCTCCCTTGCCGGCCCATACCGGGCCGGTCTGTGCCTCGGCATCAGGATGCATGGAACGGAATTTTATGACCTGGAATGGCTTGCCGTCCAGGCCTACCCTCTCCTGCACGAAAAAGGTTGGCCCGCTCGGAGAGGTTATCTTGATAAGGATGGCAGTCAACAGCATAAGCGGAGACAGGAGCACCAGTGCGGCGGCGCTGAAGACTAGGTCCATGGTCCGCTTGATCGTCAGATTCCACCCTCGCAGCGCGGTGTCCCGTACGCTGATCATGGGCAGGCCATCCAGGTCTCCGATGGCGGCTTCGGAGGTTATGATCTGGAATACATCGGGGAATACCTTGATATTCACGTGTTCCTTCTCACACCTGGAGATTATATCCAGGATATCCAGGTGGGTCAGCGACGGCTCCGCAACAATGATCTCGGTGGCCCCCGTCCCGCGCACCAGGTCGCCTATCTCTGCCCTGATTCCCACGGTGGGGGTATCCTCCCCGGCACTTTCACCCACCAGGCCTACTACCTGATAGCCCAGCCACGGCGCCCTGGATATCCGCTGCTGTACGGCCCGTGCCATGTCTCCCGTGCCTACAATCAGGACTCTCTCCGGGACCATCCCGTGGCGCCGTAGCAGGGAGTGGAGTCCATACTGGAACATACGAATCAGCCATATCGAGAGAATAGCTATTAGCCAGCCCAGGGAAAGCATCGCTCGAGAGAAGTTGAAGTCCGGCGCGATGAAGGAGACGATGGCCATGGCCAGCACCGTACCGATGGAGACTACTGTGAAGACCCTGGAGAACTCGTCCAGGCGGGACTGGCCACGCGTTAGCCGGTAGCCACCCTGGCCAAACAGGAACAGGCAGAAGAGAACGGAGTACAGGGCCGCCAGTCCAGCGTAATCGCTTAACTGGTGGACCTCCTGGGCAGGAGGAAGGAGGCCAGACCGGAAGCGTAACTGGTAGGCTGCTAGTAGCGATAGGTTTGTCATGGCCAGGTCCCCTATCACCATGGCCGCAGGGAGAACAGTTTTACCTATCCGGCTCATGTAAGCGCCCTTAGAACCGCCCCACGCCTAATAGTTTACCCTTCGTAGTTGGGAAGGCAGGAAGGTGTTCATTAGAAAGGCCATACTGCCCCTCAGGTAAATCGCCCCCAAGATCAGCCAGTTGAGCGGGGCGAAGGTCTGGGCGGCATAATGCTTCTTATAGAAGATCACCATGGACCGGTAGAATTCGGTGGTGGCCCGGCGAATATCTCCGGTGCTGCTGCCGGCCTTCCGGTGCAGGACGACCACCCGGGGATTATAGACGATCTTCCATCCTGCCTTCTTCACGCGCATCGCCCAATCCAGGTCTTCTCCATAGAGGAAGAATGCCTCATCTAAAAGTCCAACCTGGTCCACCGCCTGACGTCTTACCATCATAAAGGCGCCAACTACTGAGTCCACTTCCGCCTCCTGGTCCGGATCCAGATAGGTTAGGTTATAGCGCCCAAATCGGCGGCTGCGCGGAAAGCGCTTGCTGAGACCTATCATACGGTATAAAGAGACCGCAGGCGAAGGGAAACTACGCCGGCAGGCCAGGTCCAGACTACCGTCCTCCCGCACCAGCTTGGGGCCGGCCATACCGACGTCATTCCTTCTCTGCATAAAAGACACCATCTCGACCAGTGCGTCCGGAGGAAGCACCGTATCAGGGTTCAACAAGAGCAAGTAGTCACCTTGCGCCTGGCATAAGGCCAGGTTATTAGCGTAGGCATAACCCCCGTTTCGGGGGCTTTCAAGTAAACGGGCCTGGGGATACTCCCTGGCCACCATAGCGGCGCTACCATCGCTTGAGCAGTTATCCACCACCCAGACCTCTTGGTCCACGTCTCGGCTGGCAAAGACGGACCTCAGGCACCCTCGAAGGAGGTCTGCCACGTTGTATGAGACGATGATGACGGACAGCGTGGGCATCGGCTGGATTATACAATCAGGGTCTTTCATTAATCAAGCCGAGTAGCCACGCCCTCGCAGTCCCGGCGCCCTCGCTGTCGTGGCTGGCCACGTCGTGGAAGCCGTGACTACGTAGATGCTTGTGAACGGAATCTTGACGGACACACCATTGGCGCGGGCCAGAATTCCTGCCTACTGTTCCGTAAGCGCACGCCCCTCCTTATAGTAGAGTGCCACACTACATCCGTTATCCGTTCCCCCCATCCGTTATCCGTTGGGAAGTATTACCTCCCCCAACCCTGCGACTATCCTTGCTGGCGAAGCCCTCACCGCTCATGTATATTTTCATGGCAGTTCCCCATGCCCCTGCCGGGGCGCCACCGGGGCATGAAAATGCCCATCAAGGGTGGCCCAGGCGTCTCGCCTGGGCAGACAGGCCAGAGGCCTGTGCCACTCAGGGATTTCTATTTTCACCGCAGTCGTGCCTGGGAGAAAAGGATGATGGACCAACAGTGGGAGTACTGTGTGCTATATCTCGAGTGTCAGGAGGTGAAGAATGGGAAGTGGTAATGCACCTTGGCGGTTAGGTACCTTGGTAAGGTAGATACCTACCAGACGTTGTCCAAGTTGAAAAACGATGGAGGGACGACATGGCCCCACAGTCCCTGGGCCGGGGCCATGGCCCAGGTGGGCGGATTTGGATGGGAACTGGTCTCGGTCCAGCTCGCAAACGTCACTGATATCACCGGCCAAGGCAGTTCGCTCAATTGGGATAATTGCGTGGCGTACTTCAAGCGCCCCGTGAAGGCAGGCAGACGTGCGGATGAGCCGAAGCTAACCCTGGAATAAAACAGGAGACCCTTCTCGTCCCGCATCTCTTCGTTGTATTGGAGCCGAGGGTAGCAATAGAGCGTAGGGGCGAAGCATT
>JAUYDP010000075.1 GCA_030691805.1 Dehalococcoidia bacterium
GATATCCCCTACGTGGCTACGGCCGCTTCTTCTTACCCACTGGACCTCTATGACAAATTCATCAAAGCCAAGAAGAAGCAGGGGACCCGTTACATCCACATTTCCATACCCTGCCCTCCCGGCTGGCTCTACCCCACCAAAGACACGGTCAAGATAGGCAAGCTATCCGTGGAGACCGGCCTGATCGTCCTCTACGAGATCGAGGATGGCGCCTTCAAGCTGACAGCGCGCAGCCGGGCGCTGGCCGGCAAAGGCAAGCTGAAGCCCGTGGGGGACTACCTCAAGGCCCAGGGGCGCTTCGCCCATATCACTGAAGAGCAGTTGGAAGAGCTCCAGGAATGGGTGCGGCGGCGGTGGGAGGGGTACGTGAGGATGGCTTCGTAACGTAACGGCATGAAGACAAATCCCTTTGTAAGAGACGGCCGACCCCTGGTCAGCGTTATCCAGCACCAGGGGAACTTGAAGGACTCTATCGCCGCCGCTGTTGACGCTATCGGGGGGCTGGCGCTGGCGGTAGGCCGGGGAGACCGGGTACTGGTCAAGCCCAACTTCAACACGGCAGACCCGCCACCGGCCTCCAGCGATGTCGCGTTCGTCAGGGCGGTGATCGAGTTGCTCTACGACCACGGGGTATCTAGAGTCACGGTAGGCGAGAGCTCCAGTATGTCCACCCAGCGCGTCCTGCGGGATACCGGGATGCTGGAAGAGGCCCAAAAACTGGGGGCGGAGGTGGCCATCTTCGATGACGATCGTTGGGTCGAGGTGGCTGTCCCGGGCCAGTACCTCAAGAAGGTCGCCGTGGCCTCAACCGTCCTGGAGGCGGAAAAGATCATCTACCTCCCCTGTTTGAAAACCCATACTTGGGCCAGGTTCACCATGAGCCTCAAGCTGCCCGTCGGTTGCGTACGACCCAGGGACAGGTGGAGGATGCACCTCCACCGCCTTCAGGAGAAGGTGGCCGAGCTAAACACCGTGATCCATCCCGATCTTGTTATAATGGATGGCAGGAAATGTTTCATTTCCGGCGGGCCGTCTAAGGGTGAGACCCAGGAGCCGGGCCTGGTCCTGGCATCGGGCGACCGTGTTTCCATAGACGCCCACGGCCTCAAGGTTATCAAGGACTACCCGGGGAACAGCTTGAAAAAGGACGTTTGGGAATACGCCCAGTTGAAATGGGCCATCCATTTGGGCCTCGGCCAGCGGGACGCCTATACGGCCGTCGGGCGCCCTGAAACTGCGGTTTCTACCGCGGAGAGCACAGAGAAGGCTTAGTAATCCCCCACGTGCGCTTCAGCGAAAAGAAAGGTTGATCGGTGGGCAATTACCTTTTTTACCACAGAGAACACCGAGGGCGGGTACCACTGCATTCAACCGTGATCCGTGGCGCCGACCGGCCCTGGAAAGGGCCTGCTATCCAACAACACGAAGCAGCCAATCTGGATAGGCGGGGCTTTCTAGCCCCGCCGGAGCCCATCACGGTTAAGTGCGGTGCTACCCAGAGAGCGCAGAGACCTTATTAATATCTATGTGGTCTCTGTGTGCTCTGTGCTGCAATAATAACATAACCGATATAGCATATTTATATTTGGAGCGTTGATTACGCAGAAAGCACGAAGAATTATGATTGATAGTTTCCGCGGTCTCCGCGCGCTCTACGGTTAGAAACTCAGGAAGGATAAAGATGCTATTAAATGATTACCACATGGAGATATCGCTGCCCGCCTGCAGTCCTTCGGCGCAGACGGTAATCGCCACAGTCAAGCTGTCCGATGACATCGGCGCGATCCTGCCCTACCTGAATTCCCAGGTCAAGGGCGCCAACTTCGACCCGGAAGGTTCCATACTCCGCTTTTCCCATGAGGGCAGGGCCTTCACCATTCACCGAGACCATGTGGGCATCTTTAAGATCGCCAACGCCGGTGAGGCCCGGGACGCCATGGATTGGTTGAAGGCATTCGTCAACGAGACCTACGAGCGCCGCACCGCCATCGAGCCAAGCTACCGCCGCGGTGTGGAGCTAAACCCGCTCCAGATATACAAGCTACTCCCCGGTACCAACTGCAAGGAGTGCGGCGAGGCCACCTGCTTCGCCTTCGCCGCCCGGCTGCTCAAAGAGGAGATAGACGTTAGCGCCTGCGCCCCGCTGTTCGAGGACGGATATCCCGAGAAGCGGGAGAAGCTGGTGACCCTGCTCCGGGAAGCCGGCAGGCTGTGATTAGCTAGCAGCTATTAGCTATCAGTTCTCAGTGGTCAGCTATCAGCCCATGCGCCAAAAGAAATACGCTACCGTTCGGCGTAGTCCTTGGCGGGAAGCGATGACCAGATTGGATGCGGATTGGGCGACGGGTTGGGGCGGATCGCTAATACGATGAAGCCGGCCCGCCGCTGGTGGCGTCTTGAATTCTTAGAATAGGCGTTCCGGACGAAGACGCCTTCCGCCAGCAGGCGAAGCAACTCCTCCTTGATGGTTGGAGCACCATAGGGATAGGTCCTGGACCGGGAGGTATTGTACCCGTGAATCAGCCTCACGTAGGGAACGCCGTTTTCGTAAGCCTCTGCGATTACGGCGCGGGCCACCTCCATAGCGGCCTCCACGTAGTAGCCATGGAGGTCCACCTCCTTTACGCCGCTTTCCAGGCTTTCATCTACCCAAGTCACGGTTAGCGCTCCTCTACCAGGAAAGCGTACCACTGAGGGGGGCATAGAGCAAATGGGGTTCAGCAGCATTTGTCCGTTGCCTCAAAACTAAACCTTACCGAAGGATTATTGACAAGCCCCGAGACCCAATGTTATAAACAAGGCAGAAGTAGCTTACAGGCGCACGGGTTCATGCTAACACATAGACAAGAATACATTCTTAAACTGGTAGTATCGCAGCACGTGGCCACGGCCCAGCCCGTTGGGTCTGCCTCCGTGGCCAAGAGTCGCGAAATAGGCGTCAGCCCGGCCACCGTACGCCACGAGATGGCCGACATGGAGCGAGAGGGCTATCTCACGCATCCTCATACCTCGGGTGGCCGCATCCCTTTGGAGAAGGGCTATCGTTATTTCGTGAATAGCCTTATGCAAGAGGTGGAACCTGATAACTTTGAAAGGCAGGCTATCCTCGAGCAGTTCCGGGAGATAGAGGGAGATGTAGAACAGTGGGCGAGGCTGACAGCCAGCCTTCTGGCCCGGTTGGCCGGCGTGGCCGCCCTGGCCACTCCCCAGGAGAGCCAGGTGGTCCGGTTAAGGCACCTGGAGTTGGTCTTATGGCACGACCTTCTGGCCCTGATGATCCTGGTGCTCCAGGAAGCCTATATCAAGCGCCAGGTCATTTCCCTTCCCCATGCGACCACCCAGGAGGAGCTTACGGCGCTGGCCAACAAGCTCAACTACCTGCTGGCAGGCAAGGGCGCCGGAGAGATAAGGGTCCAGACTCAGGACCTCAGCCCTGTGGAAGGCATGGTCGCGTCGGCGGCGGCCAGGTTAATGGAAACCACGGAACAGGGGCGCCGTGAACTTCTCTGGGAGGGGATCTCCAACATCCTGCGCCAACCTGAGTTCAGCGATAGCCGCCGTGCAGGAGATGTGTTGGACACTCTGGAAGAGCCCAGCACGTGGCAACCGCTTTTCCAACAGGTAATCGAAAGCCCCGGTGTGATGGTCATTATCGGCCAAGAGAGCCGTCAGGAGGCACTTCGGCCCTGTAGCATCATTATGAGCCGCTATGGTTCGCGGGAGAAAGGTGGCGGGGTAATCGGCGTTCTAGGCCCGATACGCCTGCAATATGACCGTGCAGTAGGCGCGGTCCGCTATATGGCGGGAGTCCTAGACCAACAGTTGGAGACCGCCAATCCTTCGCTCTAACATAATCCTTCCCCTCGCCTCTCTTGGCCCTAACCTGTTCCTCTACAACAATCTAACAGAACTCTAACCCTCCTCTTGCTCCCCTCTAACATTTCCTCTGTTACAATGTAATAGTAGAAAGAGGAGAAAGCCAGATGTGGGAGGAAAATGAGGCCCGTCCGCCCGCTAAGAAGACCCAAGACACAGGTGGGCGGCAAGAGACCGCTGCCGAGGCGGAAGACATCCAGTCCCTTAAAGAACAGATAATAGAGGAGAAGCAGAATGCCGACAACTACCTTGCCAACTGGCAGCGCGCCCAGGCAGACTTCTCAAACTATAAACGCCGGACGGAGCAAGAGAAGAATGAGCAGACCAAGTTCTCCAACGCCATGCTCATCCTCAATCTCTTGCCGGTTATAGATGACCTGGAGAGGGCGTTGAATACCGTCCCCACAGCCCTGGCGGGACTTACCTGGTTCGATGGATTACGCCTGATTTACAGGAAGCTTCTATCGCTACTGGAGAACCAGGGACTTCAGGTCCTGGAGGCGGAAGGTAAGGACTTCGACCCTAATCTCCATGAAGCCATCCAGCACGTGGAGGGGGAGGACGGCAAGGTAGTGCAGGTCTTCCAGAAGGGCTACAAGCTTCACGACCGTGTGATACGACCGGCCATGGTCACGGTGGGACAAAAACTGGTGGAGACCGGCGAAAAGCAAGAACAGGGCGCCTAGAGTAGGTGCGTTCTAGGTATTATAATAATTTGACAGGGTACCGCTGAGCCGGCTCTGTCAGGAGGAATAAGATGGCAAAGGCAATTGGCATAGATCTGGGCACGACCAACAGTTGTGTGGCGGTCATGGAGGCGGGGGAGCCAACGGTTATCCCAAACTCCGAAGGGGGAAGGGTCACACCGTCAGTGGTGGCAATCAGCAAGAGCGGGGAGCGTCTGGTAGGTACCGTGGCTAAGCGCCAGTCTATCACCAACCCCGATAACACCATATTCAGCATAAAGCGGTTCATGGGACGTAAGTTCGTTGAGGCTTCGGTTCAGCAGGACCAAAAGAAGGTTCCTTATAAACTCACACCGGCGTCCAACGGCGACGTGCGCGTTAGCATGGGCGGTAAGGACCATAGCCCCCCGGAGGTCTCGGCCATGATCCTCCAGAAGCTGAAGGCGGATGCCGAGGCCTACCTGGGAGAGAAAGTGACCGAGGCGGTCATCACGGTCCCGGCCTACTTCAACGACTCCCAGCGCCAGGCCACCAAGGACGCGGGCGCCATCGCCGGGCTTGAGGTGCTGCGTATAATCAACGAGCCGACGGCGGCCTCCCTGGCCTACGGCCTGGACAAGAAGGGCGAGGAGACTATCGCTGTGTACGACCTGGGCGGAGGCACGTTTGACGTCTCTATCCTGGAGATCGGCGAGGGCACCTTCCACGTTAAGTCCACCAACGGCGATACTCACCTGGGTGGGGACGACTTCGACCAGAATATCATCGACTGGCTGTGCGACGAATACAGGCGCGAGCAGGGGATAGACCTCCGGCAGGACCGCATGGCCCTACAGCGCCTCAAGGAGGCCGCCGAGAAGGCCAAGTGCGAGCTTTCTACAGTGGCGCAGACTGAAATCAACCTTCCCTTCATCACCGCCGATGCCACCGGCCCTAAGCATCTGACCATGACCTTAAGCCGTTCCAAGCTGGAGCAGTTGGTTATGGACCTGGTGGAGAGGACCGTAGGTCCCTGCCAGCAGGCCCTATCCGACGCCGGCATCAAGCCTAGCGAGGTCAACGAGGTAATCCTGGTGGGCGGACAGACCCGCATGCCCATGGTGCAGGAAAAGGTCCGGCAGCTCTTCGGCAAAGAGCCTCACAAGGGCGTCAACCCGGACGAAGTTGTGGCCATTGGCGCCGCCATCCAGGCCGGAGTCCTCAAGGGCGAGGTCAAGGACGTCCTCCTGCTGGACGTAACGCCTTTGACCCTGAGCATCGAGACCCTGGGCGGGGTTGCCACCGCGCTCATCACGCGGAACACCACTATCCCAACCAGCAAAAGCCAGGTCTTCAGCACGGCGGCCGATAGCCAGACCAGCGTGGAGATCCACGTTGTCCAGGGCGAGCGGGCCTTGGCGGCCGATAACCGGACTCTGGGGCGCTTCATCCTGGACGGCATCCTGCCCGCCCCACGAGGTATGCCGCAGATCGAAGTCACCTTTGACATAGACGCCAACGGCATCCTCAGCGTACGGGCTAAGGACATGGGGACCGGACGGGAGCAGAAGATAACCATCACCGCCAGCAGCGGGCTCGCCAAGGAAGAGGTGGACCGTATGCAGCGGGAGGCCCAGTCCCACGCCGCTGACGACGCCAAGCGTCGTGAGGAGATTGAGGCCCGCAATCAGGCCGACTCCCTGGCCTACGCTGCTGAAAAGACCCTGCGGGACCAAGGCGACAAGGTCCCGGCAGAGATCAAGTCCGAGGTAGAGGGCAAGATTGCCGCGCTACGATCGGCCCTCCAGGGCGGCGACGTCGGGTACATCAAGCGGGCGTCGCAGGACCTGTCCGAGGCCATGCAGAAGGTAGGCTCGGCGGTCTACCAGCATGCCGGAGGCCCCACCCAAGGCGGTGGCGAGACGCCACCCCACAGCAAGGGCGAGGAAGGGACCGTGGAGGGCGAGTTCCGGGAGGTCTAGGAGCCTAAGAAGGCCTTAGCGATCATCCAGTACCTTTTCCAGGTCGGCCAGGATGTCTCCCGTGGCTTCACGGAGACGCGCCAGGTCCTCCTGGATTATCTGCTATCTCACGTTTTCGCCCTGCCAAGCGTTTTCCTCCTTTTAAGAGAGGCAGTCCGGCGGGTGCGCCTTCCGCCTCCGATAAGTAGAGCGCTTCCGCCAGAATCCGCCTCCCCATGTAGGGCTTGAGACCTCTCTTCTCGACCAGGTCAACCTTTATTCCCAGGGCAGCGCCCAGTTGCCCCTGAAGCCCAAGGAATTCCATGAGCGACGGCTCAGCCTCATGGGCGAACTCCACCAGGATGTCCACGTCGCTGCCCGGCCTCTGCTCCCCCCGAACGTATGAGCCGAAGACACCCAGGGACACTATCCCGTAGCGCCGACGAAGCTCCGGCAGGCGGGCGCGGAGCGTCGCAGTTATGGCTTCAAGGTCAGGCATGGTTCGGTTCGCGGTCTTGACGGCCATCTCAGTCTTTATACTTCATTCTAACACGAGACCCAGGCTCCCCAGCGCCTGGTAGAGTTCTCTATCCGCTTGCGCCCTTTCCCCCTCCGCCTCCCAAAGCCAGCTTTCCAGGGTCGGGATATCGAGATGGCCGTTCGCGTGCATAAGACATAAACTCCTGGGACAGAAATCAGGGCAGGTTACGGCCGTGGCAGCCGCTGGGTCCTGAACGCAGGGCCGGAACGAGTTGCCATAAGGGGGCCCGCACCTGCTGACGCTGCGGATCCATCGCGGCCCTCACCATAGCCGACGGCCTTATTATACGCCCACCGTCAAGAGGAATTGTATTTTGACATCCTTCCCCCCATCCCACTATACTGCCTTTGTAAAAACTATCACAAAGGGGTCATATCTCTTGAAGGCGGCGGGAGGCCGGGAGGCCTGCTTCGCCATTGACGCTGAGCAGCAGGTAGTCATGTGGTCGCCCGCCGCCGAGGCCATCCTTGGCTTCGAGGCCGCCGAGGCTCTGGGCCGGCCATGTTGCCAGGTTATGAACGGCTCCGACGTTTTCGGGCGGCCGTTGTATTGCGACCAGTGCCGTGCCTGCCTCCACGCTCGCGTCCCCGTAGCCCCTCCAGCCCATCACTTCCTTCTCCGGCATCGGGAGGGACGTTTGGTACGCCTGGTGCACGAACTGGTGCCCCTGCCCTCCGGACCGGGAGCACGGGCCATGGTCATGCTCGGAGAGGCCAGCACGCTGCCCGGTCCGGCCCCTGAAACAACGCTTTGTTCGGATGGATTGCCGGGTGCCCTGGGGTCCTTCGCAGATATCCTCAAAGCCCTGGCCGCCCTGGGCCTGGTAACCGATTCCGTGTCATCTTTCAGTTTCTATCAGACTCTGGACTCCACCCTGGACCGGGTACTCAATATGACTGGAATCGAATCGGCGGAGGTATTCCTCTGGAACCGGGCCAACAGAGAGATGTGCCTCACGGCTCACCGGGGCCTCTTCCGCAGCGCCTTCCGGCAGATAAGCCGCTTCGAGCGCAATGAGGGCTACCCCGGGCTGGTGGCTTCTACGGGACAACCCCTGGTGACCCATGAGCTGCTCCAGGACCCCCGGTTCCTCAGGACCAGGGTGAAGGAGAAGGGGGTCCGCTTCTATATGTCCGTGCCTTTATTGTCCGCACGGGGCGTTCTAGGGTGCTTGAACATTGCTTCCCGTAACTCCGGGGGGGCAGACGATGCCCTACTCCAGCTCCTCTCCTGGCTGGCGACGCCCCTGTCCTCCGCAGCCGAGCTGACCCTCCTGCGGTCTCAGGAGACCATAGAGTGCCTGGCCGAAGGGGAGACGCCGATTAGCGGGCTTCCTGGGCAGGTCCTGAAGGCCATGATAGAGGCATCAGAGGCCGAGGAGGGACTTATCGCCCTCTGGGGGCCCGACACTTCGGATCGGCTGCTTGTCGAGTCTAAGCCCCGGCAGGTCACACCATGCCTGACAGAAGGCGGCGGCCTGTCTTGTCCCGCCTGCAAACTGGGCCGGCCCCTGGTCTATTCACGGAAAGAAAGCCCCGGACGGGGACAATGCCGTGAGAGCCTCGGCGCATCCAGAGGCGCCATCTGCGTTCCGATCACCGCCGGTGAGACGACCATCGGTGTGGCCAGCCTGCGGTTCCGGCAGACGCAGTCCGTGCCGACCCGCCCGCTAACCCTCCTGGGAGCCATCGCCCCCCGGGTTGGGCGCGTCCTCCTGGGAGTATGGCCCTTCCTAAAGAAGGAGCACCTCACAGCCCTCGAGGGCGCTCCTATCCAGGCTACCAGGGAAGGACCTCCTAATCTTGTCACTCATCCCGAAGTTCAGCCGAAGGGTGTTACCGCAGAATTAGACCAGGCGGGGCGGATCCCCTTTATGGACATTAGGTGTTTCGGTAGCTTCCAGGTATTGCGCGATGGCAAGCCTCTGACACCGGCATCCTTTGGCCGGCGTCAGTCCTTCACAGTGTTCAAGGTTTTGGTGACCCGGAGGGGAAGGCCCGTTTCGGCGGAGTTTCTGGCCGAGGCCCTCTGGCCGGAAGCCTACCCCGAGGCCGCCAGCAAACGCCTATGGGTCGTGATCCATGGCCTGCGCATGGGGCTGGAGCCTGGATTGAAGTCCGGCCAGAACTCCCATTTCGTGCTCCGCAACGGCGATTTCTACACATTCAACCCTGAGGTCCCTTACCGGCTGGACGTGGAGGACTTTTTACAGAGCGCAGCAAGGGGGGAGAGGCTGGAGATAGATGGAGACGCCCGCGGCGCCGTCGTCGCATATGAAGAGGCAGCCAGTCTCTACCGCGGCGACTTCCTGGAGGAAGAAGCCTACAGCGACTGGTGCTCGGCCGAGAGGGAATACCTGCGAGAGGTCTACCTGACTTTCCTCAAAAGACTTGCCGCCCTCTATGCAAGCTGGGAAGAATGGGACCGGAGTATCCGCTGGCATCGGCAGGCACTCTTCGTTGACAGCTTGAGAGAGGAGATACATCGGCAACTCATGCGCTGTCTCTGGCGGGCCGGGCGCCGGGACGAGGCCCTGCGCCAGTATCTGGAATGCCGCCAGGTCCTATCAAAGGAGTTGGGGGTGGAGCCGCTGCCGGAGACGGAGCACCTTTACCGGCAGATACTGGAGGAGCCGGAGAAGTCCCCGTAGCCTATTCCGGCTAATTCGCTCCGAGAGCCTACGGGAGAAAAAGCCGCCTAAAAAACTGTAAGCCCGCTGTAAGCCTCGCGACTTATAAAGGTCACGGGGTTTTTGATTGGTATGATAAACCGGCGGGGTGGAACAAACAAAGGAACATCTTTTATAATAAGACTCTGGCTAGAGTCGCGGGAGATAGACGGAGAACCCCCTTGGCGCTGGCACGTCCATCATGTGCAGACCGGGGACGAGGCCCACTTCACACGGCTGGCGGATGTGCTCTCTTATATAGAGAACCAGGTAGGCCATGCACCCGCCCTATAGTGCTGTGCCAGGCCGGGGGGTGTCCTCCCTCTCTCCCTTTCACACCAGTGCGCCGGCAGGCCGGGGGATTCGGGGGGTGTCCCCCTTCTCTCCCTTTCACACCAGTGCGCCGGCAGGCCGGGGGGTTCGGGGGGTGTCCCCCCCTTTCCTCCCTTCACCCGTCTGGTGCACTTCATCACCTTCCCGATCACTTACCTGTGGCGTCCCTACCAGGTAGTTATCTGGAATAGGCCCGGCGTTCGTGTTTTAGAAAGGAAGTAAGACAAGTTTATGCAACACCACTTCTCTCCAACCTTCTGGAAGGCAGGGCATGTT
>JAUYDP010000186.1 GCA_030691805.1 Dehalococcoidia bacterium
GGGCCAGCATCTCGTGAAGGTGTCCTTGTATGAGACAGGCATCCCCCAAGGACTTCAGGGTAAATGAATGCTCCCGCAGCCCATGGATGTTATAAAAGTTTGTCTCGCTGCCGAGGGCTATTACCAATTGGTCATAGACGATCTCGCCTCGGTCGGTGCTGACTTTCTTCAACTCCGGGTCTAACCCGGTGATCCTGGCCTGGTGGAAATCTATCTGGCGAGGTCCTAACAGGCCGTCCAGGGGGACGGCTACCACTCCAGCGGGGGTGCGCCCTCCGGCAACCTCGTGGAGTTGGGTTATTAACTGCTGGTGCCGGTTCTGGTCTATAAGGGTAATTCGGTAACCAGGATGCGAGCCCAAGAGCTTCTCCAAACGGAGGGCGCCCCGAAGACCTCCATATCCTGCTCCAATGACTACGATGTTTCTCAGAGAATCCAATCTTATCCCCATGATATCCTCCCGGGATAGCCTTCGAGAGGCTCCCAGGCCCTTAAAGATATTAACATAAAGAAAATATATTGTCAAGATAGTTGCTATATAAATCATTTAATGCTATAATCACAGACAAGTGGGGGCCGCGGGTACTGCTACATTCAACCGTGATCCAGGGCGCCGACCGGCCCTGGAAAGGGCCTGCTATCCAAGAACACGAAGGCAGCCGACCCGGATAGGCGGGGCTTTCCAGCCCCGCCGGAAGCGATCACGGTTAAATGGGGTCGTACCGGGCCGCGAGTTGCCAGCAGGAAAAACAGCATTAGCCGGAGATTGATTTTTTAGCATCCAGTGCTATAGTGGTCTGGGGGAACCAGGATTGAAGGATACGAAGGCTCCATCTGTAGCGATAACCATAGGCCCACGCATCGAGCGGGATAGCCTTGGTGAGAAGGAGGTCCCGGGGGAGGCTTATTACGGAATCCAGAGCCTGAGGGCGATGGAAAATTTCCCTATAAGCGGCCTGAAGCCTCATCCCGGCTTTATCTGGGCCACTGCCTTGGTTAAGCGTGCTGCGGCGGAAGCTAATATGTCTGTGGGGCTGCTTAATGCGAAGATTGGGGCAGCCATCGTCAAAGCGGCCCAAGAGGTAATGGAAGGGCAATGGCGGGACCAGTTCGTGGTAGATGTCTTCCAGGCCGGAGCAGGCACCTCTCACAACATGAATGCCAACGAGGTCCTGGCCAACAGGGCTATCGAGATCCTTGGGGGAAAGAAGGGAGACTACCGTTTGGTGCATCCCAACGACCACGGGAACATGGCCCAGTCCACCAACGACGTCTTTCCCACCGCTTTACGCATCGCGGGACTTTCTCTTTTGGAAAGGTTACTGGTGTCTCTTGGTAAGCTAGAGCAGACCCTGGTTACGAAAGGTCTTGAGTTCAAAGATGTGATTAAATCGGGGCGGACCCACCTACAGGATGCCGTGCCCGTTAGCCTTGGCCAGGAGTTTCAAGCATATTCTGTCTCGGTGCGGAAGGGCGCATCGAGAATACAGGAGGCAGCCCAGGGCCTCCTGAGCCTGGGCATAGGGGCCACGGCAGCCGGTACGGGCCTCAACGCCCACCCGCTCTACCGTACCAGGGTGTTGGAGCGCCTGCGGGCACTGACTGGGCTTGAGCTTGTGGCGGCGAGCGACCCCATGGAGGCCACCCAAAGCATGGCGGATTTTGCCCATGTGTCTTCAGCCCTCAAGTCGTTGGCTCTCGAGCTCATCCGAATTGCCAATGACCTCAGACTCCTCAGCTCCGGCCCCAGGACCGGGCTAGCGGAGATAGACCTGCCCGCCGTGCAGCCCGGCTCCTCGATGATGCCGGGAAAGGTCAATCCGGTGATGGCCGAAGTAACGGATATGGTATGCTTCCAGGTAATCGGGAACGACCTGGCCATCGCCATGGCGGTTCAGGCAGGCCAGCTTGAGCTTAACGTGATGATGCCGGTAATCGCTCACAATTTGTTACAGTCTATAGAGATTCTGAAGAACGTGGTAGTGGTGCTGGCTGACCGAGGGATTAGGGGCATTACTGCCAATGTTGAACACTGCCGTGAGCTTGCCGAGAAGAGCCTGGGCATCGCTACGGCCTTGACTCCTTATATAGGGTACGAGCGGGCGGCCGAAGTGGCCCGAGAAGCCCGAGACACAGGCCGCACCGTGAGGGAGATTGTTCTGGAATCGGGGTTGCTCTCCGGCAACGACTTGGAGCGTGTCCTGGACCCCGCCCGAATGGCCCTTTCTCCTCTTAACGAAGAGGCTAAATCCGGCTGAGTGGCAAGGCATGAGCAGGATAGAGTAGTCGCAAGGCATGAGCAGGATAGAGTAGTGGCAAGGCATGCGTAGGATAGAGTAGTGGCAAGGCATGCCTTGCACCTACAGACCGGAGGGGCAATACTGAATAGTGAGGGCTTTCTAGCCCCCATCGTGGCAGTTAAGGTAAGTAAACTCTAGGTATTAGTATTTAACGAAAAAGGAGGAAAGTGTATGTCAAAGTCTCTTACTGGATCAAAGACCCTGGATAACCTCAAGACCGCTTTTGCCGGTGAGTCCCAGGCCAACCGGCGCTACCTTTACTTCGCTCGGCGGGCTGACGCCGAAGGACGCCCGGATACGGCGGGTCTTTTCCGGGATGTTGCCGAAGGAGAGACCGCCCATGCTCACGGCCATCTGGAGTACCTGGCCCGAGTCGGAGATCCAGTCACCGGTCTTCCCATAGGAGATACTGCCAAGAACCTTAAGTCTGCCATCGAGGGGGAGACTTACGAATATACCCAGATGTACCCGGGCTTCGCCAGGACCGCGCGTGAAGAAGGTTTCGATGATATAGCGGAGTGGCTGGAGGTCCTGGTCAAGGCGGAAAAGGCCCACGCCGGGCGGTTCGAGAAGATGCTCAATTCATTGGAGGATTAGAGGCTCTGTTACAAAGCCTCAGCCGGCCTGAGGAAAGGGGTATTCGCCGATCCAGCGCACCCAGGGGGCAGCGGGGCCAAGTGCCTTGAGCAAGACGCGATCGTCAGTCCAGAGGTCCACGTTTAGCATCAGTAAACTCCTCCTCTATCAGCCACTTGACCGCGACACTAGCGTCGACCACTACAGCCGGATTCACAGCCTCTTGGAGCGCTCCTCGCGTGCTTTGCGAATCAATCGCCAGGAAGGAGAAAGAGGCTTACCGTGTCTCCGGGCCCGGATTCGGTCAATGAGGGACTGCGATTGCTCAAGGAACTCTTTTATTCGGTTTGCCTGCTCGTCGCCAAGAGGTCTAATAGTAAGCTCAGTTTGGATAGGCATCTCTTCTTGCATAGACTCCTCCTCTTCTTTGCGTGTGGGAGTCAGTAGGGCGGCCATATCCGAGCGCAGGATACGTATGCACCGGGGACCAAGGTGGTAGGCGGGCAGGCGCCCCTGCTTGAGCCAGCGGTGAAGGGTCACGGTGCTAATCTTCAGGAGCTTAGCGGCCTCAGAGATCGTGAGCAGGTCGGTTTCGGTTTCTATCATCATGTCGAGCGCTCCTGAGGTACACGGCATGGTCGTGGCGTTACCTTCCTCAACAGCGGTTTTAGCCTATCATGGATTATCATTAGCTGTCAAAAGACCTCTAAGAAGGGGGCATGATTTCCTTGATGATTTGTTACCTCTCCCGCAGAGCGTCTCTGTGCTCGGGGATAATGTGGATCGCGTTCATCTTCAGGGAGACGGTAACGGCCTTCCCGGCGGCCAGGCCCAGGCGCTCGTAGGCATGACTTGGCACCTCTATCTCCAGATCGTAGTCTTGAGAGGATGAGCTGATCCGGAAATAGAGTGAGTGCACCGATCCTCTGGGTAATTGGTCAACGATTACGCCGTCCAGCAGGTTCTCCTTCACCGCTTCCTTGAGCGGCTGAGCCGGCTTCACCACCATTATACTCTCCGGCCGGATGCAGAACTCCACCTCCTGGCCCACCCTGCAGGATTGCGTGGGCGCCATGACCGAAAACGCGTTGCTCTGTATTACGACGTGCTCTGCCTCGACCGACTGCACCATGCCCCGGAAGATGTTCTTGGTCCCTGTGAAGCGGGCCACAGACCTGGTGCGGGGCTTATACAGTACCTCGTCGCGGTGCCCATCCTGGAGTATCCGGCCGGCGTCGTAGACTACCATTCGCTCGCTCAAGGCGTAGGCCTCCGGCAGGTTGTGGGTGACCAGGATAGTGGTGATAGAGAGCTGGCGGAGGAGCTGCATCAGCTCGCTCTGAAGCCGGCCTCGCACGGCGCTGTCCAGGGCGGAAAACGGCTCATCCAGAAGCAGAATGCGTGGCTGGGTAGCCAGGGTGCGGGCCAGGGCTACCCGTTGCTGCTGTCCTCCGGAGAGCTGGCGGGGCAGACGCTTCTCCAGGCCTTCCAGCCGAACACGCCGGATGGCCTCCTCCACCTGGCTCCGCCGCTTATGGCCGGGAAGCTGATGGAGGCCATACCCGATGTTGGCCTCAACGGTCAGGTGGGGGAATAGGGCGTAGTTCTGAAATACGTATCCCACCCGCCGCTTCTGCGGTGGGAAGTTAATGCGCCTCTGGCTGTCGAAGACAGTTAGCCCGTCAATGACAATGGCGCCATTATCCGGAGTGACCAGCCCGGCGATACAGTGTAGGGTCAGGCTCTTGCCGGACCCGGACGGCCCGAACAGGGCCACCATATTGTCACCGGCACTAAAGGAGACCTGGAGGCAGAAATCCCCCAGGCTTTTCTCGATATCCAGCTCTAACACGGTGTCTGCACCATTACGAGGGCTCCTTCACCGCAGAGGCGCAGAGGGAGCAGAGAACCCCTTGGATTGTCTCAGCGGTATTGGTGCTGCAAACCCATACCTTACATTATTGTGCACAATGAGCCGCATCATATCTTGGCACTAGGAGCCTTGGGACAGACGCAAGAAAATCTCTGTGGTCTCTGCGCCTCTGCGGTGAAGGATCCCCGGCGTCACTCATCGTTCGGGGCCTCTGCCGGCCCAACTGAGTATGGCCAGGGCGCCAACGGTGACAGCGGTCAGAATGACCACCAGGGTGTTAGCCAAGCTTAGCCTGCCGGCCTGGACAGCGTCGTAGATGGCCACGGCCATAGTCTGAGTGCGGCCGGGGATGTTGCCCGCTACCATCAGGGTAGCTCCGAACTCACCGGTAGCCCTGGCGAAGGCCAGGGCCGTGCCGGCCAGGATACCCCGCCAAGCCAATGGGACAGTGATAGTCAGAAAGATAGATACTTCAGAACGGCCGAGGGTGCGGGCGGCCTTTTCCAGATCGGGGTCTATGGCCTCCATGCTTGCCTGGGCGGTGCGCACCATTAATGGAAGAGAGACGATGCAGGATGCGATTACCGCCGACTGCCAGGTGAAGATCAGGGTTATCCCCAGGCTCTGTTCCAGGAATCGTCCCACCGGGCTTTGTTTGCCTATTGTAGTCAGCAGATAATACCCCAGGACAGTAGGGGGAAGAACTAACGGCACGGTCACTAGAGCACCCAGTATTTCCCTTCCCCAGAACCGCCGGCGGGCCAGGAGCCAGGCCAGGGCGATTCCTATCAGGAAGGAGATGGCAGTGGCAATGCCGGCAACCCTAAGGGAGAGATAGAGGGGGAAGAGGTCTATTGCCTCCACCGTCTACGGCTCTCCGGGAACGATGTAACCATACTTCTTCATGATGGACCTGGCCTGCGACCCGCTGGAGAAAATGGCGAATTCTCTGGCAGGCTTCTCCTGAAGGCTGCCTCGGACTACGGCCATCTCTTGGCGGAGAGGATCGTACAGGCTCTCGCTGATGATCAGGGAGGTAACTTCCGGAACTCCGGCAATGGAAAGCGCCACAATGCCTGCCTCGGCGTTACCAGTTTGGACAAATTGCATAGCCTGGCGGATGTTCTCTCCGTAGACGATCTTGGGCTGCACCTGCTCCCAGATGCCGGTCCTTTCCAATGCCTGGCGAGCGGCCCTGCCGTAGGGGGCGTGGTCCGGGTTGGCCAAAGCGATATGTTTGACTAGAGGCGAGACAAGGTCCTCCAGCCGCTTTGGGTCCCAGCCGGCCGCTTTGCTGCCTACCAGGGCGAGGCGCCCGATGGCGTAGACCTGCCGTGTGCTTTCCAGGACCAGTCCTTTTGAACTGAGCTGGTCCACATATGCCCGATCAGCGGAGGCGTAGACATCTATTGGCGCCCCGTTTTCTATCTGCTGGGCCAGATTTCCCGAAGAGCCGAAGGTGAATTCCACCTTCACGCCCTTCTCCGCCTCGAACAGAGGGCCGATCTCCTCGAAAGCAAACTGGAGGTCCGAGGCTGCCCCCACTATAAGCGTCGGAGCCTGAGGCCTGGGGGACGCCAACTGGGCCGTAAAGGCTATAGCTCCCAAAATCACCAGCCCTGCCAGGATGGCTCGCCATGTCATCTAGCGCTTCTATCGCACATTGGTAATAAATAAAGCCAGCTACCTCCTCGGGTAGCTGGCTCGAAAGCCGTCGCTTTGGCGGGCGGCTCAGTTCGAGGTCTCTCCTTTCCTAGCACGAGGAGGCGGGGTTGTTTCCTTCCCCACCCGAAACGGCCCCTCTACCCTAGGTCCCAATGGCCAGCGGAGGCCCTTAGGCCGGGGGGCTCGGAGAAGTGGCTGTTGTTACGTGTGCTGCTCCTTTTGGACCTGTTCCTTCGGGTTGTCGTCATCCAATTCGCGTGTGGACTTTTTAAACTCCCGAAGGCTCTTACCTATGGCTCCCCCTACTTCCGGCAACCGTCCCACGCCAAAGATCACGAGGACCAGCACCAGCAGGATAATCAGTTCCATTGGACCGATATTGAATGGCATACCACACCTCCCTGCGGCTGTTAGTATAGCACTGGCTGTTAGATGGGGTCAACAATTCCGATTATACAACACTCCCGGCAGCTTGCCTTGACATTAGTTAGGTCCGGTGATATTGTCCGAGCCAGCGAACAAAGTGGGTTTCATGGTAAGGACCGTCCGGAGGTTCCGTCGAAGGGGACGCTGGACAAATTGTAGGGTACCGTAGTGGCGGGGGAGACGCCCCAGCGGGGCGTCTCTACAGGTGGTGTGTGTGTAGGGGACCCTGGTGGGTTGAAGGACGCTGGCGGGTACGGGAGACGCCCCAGCGGGGCGTCTCTACAGGGTGGCTGCTACAATACGTGTTAATTAAATAGGCGCGATGGAGGAATCGCAATGACATCAAGTATACAGGCGACCGACCTTCGTAAGGCTTTGCAGGTCGCCGAGGGCAGGGGGGAGCTCCTGCGAATCTCAAGGCCGGTGGACCCGAGCCTGGAACTGCCCTCCATTCTCAAGGCTCTGGGACAGTTGCCGTCCAAGCCGGCGGTGCTCTTCGAGCAGATAGTTGGGTATCCGGGGCTCCGTGGATGCGGCGGCATCTTCGCAGAGAGAGAACGGGTGGCTGACCTTCTCGGCATCCCCCAGGACCGGGTTTCCAGCAAGCAGACCTACTTGAATGCCTTAGACAACCCCATTAACCCGTTGCTGGTCGCTACCGGGCCATGTAAAGAGAACATCGTCACCAAGGGAATTGACATAAAACAGCTTATGTTCCCCACGCGGGGCGCTCAGCACGTCAACCATGATTACTACCAGCCGGTGGTGATATTGAAGAACCCCCTCACCGGCCAGGTCAACGCTTCGATTTACCGGGCCTGTATCCAGGGGCCAGACACCGTCACCGTGAACATCCGCTGGAACCAGCATGGCGGATACCTCCTGAGCATGGCCAAGGAGATGGGCGTGTCCTTCCCCGTGGCGTTATGTATCGGGGTTGACCCAGCCATCTACTTGGCGGCCATTACCAAGGCGCCCCTGGGGTACAACGAGCTCGGGTTCGCCGGGGCCTTGCATGGGACTCCCCTCGAACTGGTCCCCTGTGAGACGGTGGACCTGGCGGTGCCGGCCGGGGCCGAGATGGTGATCGAGGGCGAGATACGGCCTCCCTACCGTCTGGGCGACGACGGTCCCTGGCCGGAGTACTTCGGCTATCTGGGAATGAACATCCATCCGCCGATTATGGATATTACAGCGGTGACCTACCGCAACGACCCCATCAACCTGGTGCTGGTGCCCAAGACCATACCGCATATCCTGAACATGGGCACCGATGCCCAGTTCTACCGCCACCTGAAGGCCTTCGCCGGTGACTTCGTGGTGGATACCCGCATTGACAAGTCCGGCCTGCACCGGGTCCTGGTGCAGGTGAAGAAGACCGAGAGCCACCACGAGGGCTTGCAGTTGAACGTCGCTTATGCGGCGTTGGGGTTCGACGCCTGGGTGGACGTAGTGGTGTTGGTGGATGAGGACATCAACATCTACGACGAGGACCACCTTTGGTGGGCCATCAACTCCCGGTGCAATCCGGCCAGGCAGGTCCACCTTCTGCCGGAGGCCCGCACCCACCAGAACTGCCCAATAGCCGGCGTCAAGGAGATGTTCAACGAGCCTATCACCAAGGGCAAGATGATAATAGACGCTACTATCCCCTGGAACTACCGCATCTTAGAGAAGTCGCCCGGCATAACCTACTTTACCCAGAGTAGCTGGCCGGACGTGGATTTGGGCCGGTTCCTGGAGAAGGGGGATGTGGAGAAGTGGTGCAAGTAGGGGGGAAGTGAGGATTCGCACCAATCACGTAGGGGCGGGTTTCGAACCCGCCCCTACGTTTGCATAGGAACACCGAGGCCGCACAACTGGTCGTACGTGGCGTCGATTACTGGATACGCTTTGTTTGAAGGAGGGTGCTCGTGGCAGTTGTAGGAGCAGATGGTTGCACGGGTGGTTGGGCTGCCATCAGGCTGGACCAGAACGGAACTTGGCGGCCCCGGGTGTTCGGGAATATCGGCGAAT
>JAUYDP010000076.1 GCA_030691805.1 Dehalococcoidia bacterium
GGCTTACAGCGCTGCTATGCACCAATGGGTAAGCTTGGGGAACACCCCGCTTTAACCCCCGGCTTACAGCGCTGCTATGCACCAATGGGTAAGCTAGGGGGACGCCCCGCTTTAACCCCCAACCTGCCGCGCTGCTCAAGATCGTCCCAAGACGGCCCGCAGGGCCTTGGCCACACCGTCTATGTCTGCTTCGTTGACGAATCCGAGGTGGCCGATGCGGAAGATGCTTCCGTCCAGCTTCCCCTGGCCTCCCGCCAGTACCACGCCGTGCTGGTCTCGCAGCGTCCTCAGAAAGGGCTTGACTTCCAACCCATCTGGCGCATTGACCGCTGTGACAGTGTTGGAGGCGCAAGATTCCTTTGGAAAAAGGGTCAGGCCCAGGTCCTTCACGGCCTTGCGGGTATAGGCCCCCATGCGGGCGTGGCGAGCGATTACGTTGGGCAAGCCCTCCTTTTCGATAGCGTCCAGGGCCACGGCCAGGGCGAAGTAGATGGAGATCGCTGGGGTAAAGGGAGTCTCACCATTTTCCTGGAAACGCTTCATCGCCTGGAAGTCCCAATAGAATCGGGCTGACCTGGCCTCCTGTACGGCCTTCCAGCCCCGGGGGCCTACCGCCACCATAGCCAGGCCCGGTGGGACCATCCAGCTTTTCTGGGAGCCGGTCACCACTACGTCGCAGAACCACTTGTCCATTGGCAGGTCTATAGCGCCCATGCTGCTGATGGCATCCACCAGCAGCAGCTTTTCGTGCTCTCGGACCACCGCCCCAATTGCCTCCAGATCGTTGGTCACCGCAGTAGATGTTTCATTGTGGGTCACCAGCACCAGCTTTATAGAAGGGTCGTCTTCAAGGGCTTTCTTGACAGCCTTGGGATCCACCGGGTTGCCCCATTCGAAGGATAGTTTCTGCACCTGGCCCCCGAAGGCCTCGGCGATGCGGGCGAAGCGGTCGCCGAAGGAACCGTTGGTGACTGAAAGCACCCGGTCGCCTGGAGAAAGCGTATTGACCAGAGCCGCCTCCATCCCGCCGGTGCCGGAGCAGGTGAAGATCAGTATGTCGCCCTCGGTCTGAGCTATGGCCTTAAGCCGTGCCAGAAGGTCTTTAAGCAGGGCTTTGAACTCCGGACCCCGGTGGTTTACCATCTGCCGCGCCATCGCCTCCAGCACCTGGGGCGGGCACGGGGTAGGGCCTGGTATGCGTAGATTCATGTTTAGAACCCCTTCATTCGACCAGTTACGTTAGTAATATATCCAAAGGAGCCAAGGAGGTCAAGGGCGGCCGGCGAGCGGGTGTACGTCAGGATTCCGCCCACGTTGTGGGGGACACGCCGGCCGCCGGTTAAGTCGGAGCCAAAGCGGGCCAGCGCCTAACTACGAAATCGGAGGAAATACGCGGGCGCAGCGGCTGCTCTCCCAACGAGCGGTACCGGACTACACCCCTCAAGGGGCTGTGGACACACGTGAGCCGCGGCTTCTACCACGATGGACGCTTCGCCACCCTACCTGACGTCATCAACCACTACAACGAATCCCTCAAGCTGGGCCTCTCGGCCCCAGAGGTCAACGACCTGGCCGAGTATCTGAAGTCTATTTAGAAGCCAGGCCCTATAAGACAGAAGGCCCGGACTTACTGACCTTCGCATGAAAGGCTAAAGACCCAACATGGAATGATGCTGGGAATCCGGCAACGCGATGGGCGGCTGATAGCCCGGGGCGGGATAGATAGCAGACCCGCCCCGGGCTAAAGCCATGGGCTAAGTTAGCGTAGGGGCGATTCATGAATCGCCCCTACAGGGGCTCGAGACGGTTTTCGCGTGGCCACTCGCTATTTCCCGCATCCTTTTAACAGCCCAGCCTCATGATTACAGACGCTACTGAATACGGCATTTACTTTCTGGTATTGCCCCGAGTCAGCCCCTTCAGTGGGCTTCGGCTTTGTAGCCCATGGCTTTAGCCCGGGGCGAGGCTGGCCAAGTACCAAGTTTCTTCTGGCAGCCGCCGGCGCCCACTGGATTCCTGCCAGGTGATCGCACGCAGCCTCTTTAGCCCTACGTGCAGATATCAGTAGGTCCGGGCCTCCTCGTTGGTGTCGGTCGCCCGATATCGCACCATCAATTGTGCGGTATCCAGTGGCCCTCTACAGAAAGCCAGACCTCCGCGCCCCGATTCCTTGGCAAACCAGCTTCCCTATGCTATCCTGGGTGGTAGCATGAAAAACAGGTCATGGCATGGCTGAAACCCTGGAGCAAGTTCTACCCACCGTCTCGGTAGTCGTCCTCAACTATAACGGCAAACACCACCTGAAGTCTTGCTTCCCCTCATTGATGCAGCTCCGCTACCCCAAGGACAAGCTCGAGCTCATCATGGTGGACAACGGCTCCAAAGACGGATCGCTGGAGTTCATGAAGGAGAGCTTCCCGGCGGTCGTGATCGTCCGGAACCCGGAGAACTACGGCTTCGCCAAGGGTAATAACATCGGGGCCCGAGCCGCCCACGGGGAGTACGTCGCCTTTCTGAATAATGATTGCCGCGTCGACCCCGATTGGGTCGGCGAGCTGTTAGGACCAGTACTGAGAGACCACAGCGTCGTGTGCACCGCTTCCAAGATGCTGAGCTGGGATGGGCAGAGGGTAGACTTCGTTGGCAGCAAGATGAATTTCTATGGCTGTGGCTTCCATCTGGACTTTGGGGCACCCTACGTGGATGGACTCTACGGCGAGGAGAAGCGAGTGCCGAGCGCCTGCGGGGGAGCTATGCTCATCGACCGGAAGGTCTTCCTCGATTGCGGAGGCTTCGACGAGGACTACTTCGCCTATTTCGAAGACCTGGACCTGGGGTGGAGACTCTGGGTCTTAGGGTACTCAGTGGTCTTCGCCCCCAAGGCCATCGCCTATCACAAGCACCACGGGACCTCCGGCATCATTCCCGAACACCGGCTCAGGGTTATCTTCCAGCGGAACTCCCTGTACACCATCTTCAAGAACTACGAGCAAGAGAACCTCCAGAAGGTCCTGCCTCTGGCTTTGCTGCTGTTAGCCAAATGGGGCCTGCACGATATCCAGATCGATGTGGGCGAGTTCTCTCGGCCGGATGGCGCGAAAGGGGACACTATGAACAGCGTTCCCAAATTGGGGCTTGCCTGCCTGTTGGCCATGGACGAGTTTGCCTCCAATCTTCCACGCTTGCAGGAGAAGAGGCAATGGGTGCAGGAGCACCGCCGCCGCTCCGACTCGGAGATCTTCCGCATCTTCGGGCGGTGGATCGAAACACCCGTGCTCCATACTCCTTCGTTCCTGGCCACCCAGGACACTCTGGTCAGGAACCTTGAAGTCCCTGAATTCCTTCACCAGCGCCGGAGAAGTATCCTGCTAATAACCCATGACGTGATCAGCGAGAACATGGCCGGGCCGGGCATGAGGTACTGGGAGATTGCCCGGGTCCTGAGCAAGGAGTTCGCTGTAACGCTTGCGGCGCCCGGGCAGCCGAGGCTGAGCAGCCCTGATTTCGAGGTGCGCGGCTACCGGCGTTCTGAGGCCGATTCCCTAACTCCACTGGTGAGAGAGGCGGATGTGGTCTTCGCCTTCGCGTTCGTGCTTCACGAATTCCCCATCTTGCAGAACCTGGAGCAGCCTTTAATAGTGGATATCTACGATCCTTTCACCCTGGAGCACCTCGAGATTTTCTC
>JAUYDP010000086.1 GCA_030691805.1 Dehalococcoidia bacterium
TGGATATCTCCGGCTTGTGCAGGTCCCAGGCAACATCTCGATATCTCATACCATTAAAGGAGTTTTAGTGAATTTCGACACCTTCAATTTTAGTCCGGACATCATCGCTGGTGTGCGGGCGCTTGGTTACACTACCCCCACCCCTATCCAGATTCAGGCGATCCCTCCAATCATGAAAGGCCGTGATGTCATCGGTCTGGCCCAAACCGGGACTGGGAAGACTGCCGCCTTCGTACTGCCGATCTTGCAGCGTTTACTAAAGAGCCCGAGGGGTCGGGTCCGTGCTCTCATCATCTCGCCCACGCGTGAATTGGCCGAGCAGACCTGCGAGACGGTAGATGAACTGGGACAGCAAACTGGGTTGCGGAGTATCGCCGTATATGGTGGAGTGAACATGGACCAACAAATCCAGAGACTCCGCAGGGGGGTCGAAATAGCAGTCGCCTGCCCAGGGCGCCTGCTCGATCACCTTTGGAAGGGCACAATCGACTTATCAAATATAGAAGTTCTGGTAATCGATGAGGCAGACCGGATGTTTGACATGGGCTTTCTCCCCGACATCCGGAGTATCTTACGGTGTTTGACAAAGCCGCGACAAACGCTCCTTTTCTCGGCCACCATGCCTCAGGATATCCGACGGCTGGTGCAAGATATCCTGCATGATCCGGTAACTGTGCAAATCGGCCGTGCGGCGCCGGCAGCCACGGTATCTCACGCGTTGTACCCGGTTAAGCAACATCTCAAGACTGCGCTGCTGTTGGACCTATTGTACCAAATCGAAACGGAGTCAGTGCTTGTTTTTACGCGTACCAAACATCGTGCCGAGCGCGTTGCACAACAGCTCAAAGGAGCGGGCTTCAAAGCCACCTCATTGCAGAGCAATCTGTCTCAGCCCAGGCGTCGGGCTGCGCTTGATGGCTTCCGTAACGGCTCGTTTAAGATTCTGGTGGCGACCGATATTGCCGCCCGCGGCATCGATGTTTTGCGTATTTCGCACGTCATTAATTACGACATGCCCGAGAATATGGATGCCTACACGCATCGCATCGGCCGCACGGGACGGGTTGAACAAAACGGCGATGCGTTAACATTGGTGACAGGTGCAGACGCTGGCATGGTGAACGATATCGAGCGTGTTCTTAACACGAGACTGGAACGCCGGACGCTGCAAGGCTTTGACTATGCAATATCTGCTCCAGACAGCGACTATGTCCGCTCCCCGCGCCACTTGCCTGCGCGCACGGTACGAAGTCAGCCGCTTGTGAAGAGGCAGTTCGCTCTAAGCGCCAGATAGACGAGAAACTACGAGGCTTCCGTCAATAGGTGTGTAAATAGGGTTGAACCGGTTCCAGAACTGGAATGGTACTACGGGAGTTCATCCGGCACCCTTATCGAGCCACGCCAGCGCTCCTGGAGTCTGGCGCCATACCGCCATCTGCTCGGCGGCGCACACGACAGCCTCGCTCACGTCTCCGAAGCCCATGGTTTCGGGGAGCCGGCTCGGCAGTCGCTTCCGCCCGAGTAAATAGGCCGGGACGTAAGGGTTATCCCGCTCCGCCTCGGCTCGCAGCTTCCTGGCGCGTCTCGTGTCGCCCTCCGTACGAAAGGCGTGGAGAGCGCGACCGTACAACCAGGAGGCCACGATATCGTCGGGGTAGCGGTCAAGCAGCTCTTTCACCTGGGCGTCGTCACGGATTTCCAGGAGCCAGCTTAGCAACAGGTAGCGCACCCCCTGGTTGTCGTTCGGGTTCAGCCTGAGCATGTCCCATACGTGTGCGATCGCCTCCTGACGCTTGCCTGTGGTCCACAGGGCCTGGGCCAACCCAGAGCGCGCCCGCATGTAGGGTCGGGTCTCGATAAGACCCCAGAACTGCCCTACGCCTTCTTCTAAGGCTTCCTGGCCCAGCGCCCGTTCCCCGGCGGCTACTGCCTTGGCGTAGAGTTCAGCCGCCTCATTCGGGCCCAGCGCCGTCTCCTCGGCTAACATGACGTAGGCGTCGACGCAGTCATGGGAGATATGCAGCGCCTTCCAGGCCATCCGGGCCCGCTCCTGGGGGTACGAGGCCTCCCACGCCTCGTACATCAGGTCCTGGGCCTTCTCCGCTGGTGTTGCGGCCCTTCGACGTGGCACGACGCCCTTGGCGAACGTATCCCCTGGTGAGGCGTTGACCCCCTCCACGGAGCGGCGAATATCCAGAGGCGAAGTGACTTCCCCAAGCCCAGCCGGGGTCTCCTCCTCGGTCTGGTAGGGATCAGCCTCCAATCTCCTACGCCAACGGATGATAGCCTGCACTTCGGGCGTTACGCCCTCGGCCAGTATCCACATCTGTAGTCCGGTATGCACGAAGCGAGGGTCGGCCCGCAGCACCGCCTCCAATGGGTCCGGGGGGACGTCAGAATGGTAGAGGCCCCGGGCCAGCATGGCAATGATCAAATCCCAGATAGGCACCTCATGGGCCGGGTTCCTGCGCAGGATTCCGTGGGCGGCATCGGCCAGCTCCCGGTTCCGCTTGGCTTCAGCGTCCCCATCCCGTTTCCAGTGGGGCTCAAACCACGCTTCGAAACGGCCTGTTTCCCCCTCGCCCACACGGATCAACAGGGAGTCTCCTGATGCGGCACGGTTCTCGACCAGGTAGCGACGGAGCCCCTCGGGCATCGGAGTGCCCCAGACGCCGCGACTAAGGAACGTCAGGCACAGGGCAACCTCGTCACCGTTGGGCAGCCGTACCTGGACGGGCTCCCTGACCGAGCGCTTCCGGTTCTCGAAGAAGCTGGGCCATAGGGCATGGTGAACCTCGTAAAGATATATCAATGGGTGATTCGCCGGATTCTCCTCCTGGAGGGGTAGCCGGAGCAGGCTGCCCACCAACAGATGTGGCAGATAGCCATAGCGCCCCTCTCCAATGCTGACCAGTTGTCTTCCCTGTGCCAAGGCGTTCCGAATCGTCGCCTTGGGGTGCCGGGTGGTAACCGGCCGGCGGCGGTTTACCTCGTCGAAAACCTCTTGAAATGTCACCGGCTGTCTCGCCAACATCATTACTTCGTACACCAGTTCCGTGTAGCTCGGCTCGCCTGGTTGCGGCATACCTACCTCCCAGCACCAAATGGGTCCAGGCCTAAAAGAATACTACCACACGGCAACGTTCAGGAATAGGATAGACTTCCTCAGGGGAATAGACTCGCCCGAGCGCCGCGCGCTCCATAGGCTCATAGAGGAGGAAGAGGACATCTCCATTACGGAGTTAATCCTTACAGAAATCCTCCAAGGCATAAGAGA
>JAUYDP010000273.1 GCA_030691805.1 Dehalococcoidia bacterium
GGGGCGGCTCCTCCGGGAGGTGGGGCCATTATACCGTCTGGGGGCACTCCGGTTCCCGGCATAGCGCCAACTCCTGGCCCTCGCCCGGATGCCGGCGTTGTTCCAGTCCCACCGCTCTCGACGGTAACTCCTATTCCTGTGCCCGTGCCAACCCCGCCATCAACCCCCACGCCCAGGCCAACCTCTACCGTAGTGCTTTCTCCTACGCCAGCTAATACCCCAACGCCTACCACCAGCCCCACCCCAAGGGCGACGCCAACGCCTCTCTTCGACTATTCGGTGATCTCTCAAGCTTTTACAGATTTTCCCAACGAGCGTGATCAGAATGACACCGTTAAGGGAAAGGTGGTGGATCTCAGCAATGCGCTTGTGCCTGGTCTCCGCTTTCGGATTTCCAGTTGTTGCCCTGCTTGGTCAACTGAATACCCCCATGTGTGGGAGCCTCCGTCCGATGGTACCTTCGAATTCGCTCTCACCACGACGGGCATTTACAAGCTGGAGGTACTGAGCGGGCGGGCACAGGCGGCCACGGGCCTCTTCACTGACGGAGGCTTTAAGGGGGCCCGTATTTGGGAGATAACCTTCCAGAAGCTAACCCAGGGGACCCTACCCTCACCCACTCCCACCGTTGTTACCACGGTCACACCAACACCCACGAGGATCGGCACGGCTACCCCTACGCCGACCGGCACCGGCACCGTAACCCCTACGCCGACCGTGACTTCAACCCCCACCCTAACACCCACTCCAACCTGGACAGCGTCCCCAACAGCGACTGCGACTGCTATCGTAAGCAACCTCTGGCTGGATGGCGGTAGGCCATTAGCTGGTGGGGGCGATTATGTGAGACTGGTGTCTTTCATTGACAGATCGTTCGGGAAAGGCGGATCAGGGGAGATAGGGAGCCTTCAAAACGCCGCTGCCACCGTGTCCTTTGTCATCAACCTGGAGGTCAAGGCTAGGCAATGATGCCCTACCTCCAGACGCTTTCTCGCAAGAGCCTTTACATCCTCGGCCTGGTTGCCATAGCCTTCTTTGGCAGCGCGTATATGACCTGGATCAATGTGCAGGAGACCGGGGCGTCACTAACGGTGGAAAAGCAAAAGGACACCTCCACGGCTACCTTACGGCAGCTTGGCCAGGCTATCAACATAGACGCGGCCAGGGCGGACCTCGCAGCCGCCCAGGCCCAATTAAAGGATATTCAGTTCCCCGAACAGGCGCCGAACGTGGATCTGGTGGCCCTGGTGGTAAAGGCGTCTAAAGATTCAGGCGTAGAGCTTAGCAACGTGCAAGTAGTCGCTGTAGAACAAGAGAAGCTTGGCGCCAATAATTACACCGTTATGCGCCAGCGTCTGAACATAAAGGGCACACCCCCACAGATAAGCAGCTTCGTTGACCGGCTTGAACAAGGCCAGTTCCGCACCCTGGTTTTCAATAACGTGTCTTTGGTGCCTAAGGGAAATATCTGGGAGGTCAGGATGGATTTATATACCTATTCCATCCGGTAATGTTCGGAATCGGTACGGAGCCTATAATCTCCCTAAGCATTGAGGGATGGACCCTCCGGGTCATGGAGACCCGTGGCCGGCGTATAGTCATGTGGGCGAACATCCCGCTGAGTTCTGAGCTTATAAGAGAAGGATTAGTTGCAGATGCAAATGGTCTGGGTAAGATCATCGGTGAGACTTTTAAGGCCGGCGGGTTATCAAAAAGGAGGGTCATCTGCGCTGTCAACGTGCCCCACGCTATCCCCAGGATGTTCACTGTGCCCAAGGACCAAGGAGCAAATCTGGCGAATGCAGTTGACCGGGAGATCCACCGGCAGCTTTCGGCGGCGCAGGAGGACAGCTTCGTCTACTGGCAGGCAGTGGAAGGCAAGTCTCAGACCCTGCAGCATATCTATCTTCTTACCGTGCCCAAAGAGCCATTGCTGATGATGCTTACTTCGCTCAAGGTCGCTGGAGTACGGCCCTACAGCATGGACCTCCGTACCCTGGCGCTCGCCCGCTCAATCAACCAGAAAGATGCTATCCTGGCTAACCTGGAAGCGAACACCGCCGACGTGGTAATCAGCGTGAATGACATCCCTGTCTTTATGAGGAGTGTTTCTCTTGGTGAGGAGCCGGCTCCCACCACCGTGGCACAAACCCGACTATTGAGCGAGCTCAATCGCACACTCAGCTTCTATAACGAGACGAATCGGGCTAATCCCCTGGCGAGCGAAGTGCCGGTCTTCCTGACTGGTGAACTGGCGGGTGACTCCGATCTCGTCCAACCGGTGGAAAGTTTAACCGGACATCCGGTTTCGGTCCTTGACCCACCAATGGAGTGTCCTCCGGACTTTCCCAGCAGCCAGTTTATGGTCAACATTGGCCTGGCCCTGAAGGAGTTGTAGGCCTGGGAGATCTGGTCGTGGCCTCTGCCGCGCTTTTTTTTGTTGGGCTGGTTGTAGGCAGCTTCCTCAACGTTTGCATAGACCGTATTCCAAGGGAGGAGTCTCTGGTTTTTCCTCCTTCTCATTGCGACATTTGTGGACACGCCCTGTCATGGTTGGACCTGGTCCCGGTGCTGAGCTATCTTGGTCTTTCGGGAAAATGCCGGTACTGCGGGGAACCCCTTTCCTGGCGCCTGCCGGTAGTTGAGCTTGCAACTGGCGCTCTGTTTGCCGGGTTGGCATTGCAACTAGGCTTCAACCCGCGGCTGGCTGCCGCAATTGTGTACGTTAGCATCTTCCTCATCATCTTCGTGGTGGACATGGAACGCCAGGTGATACCTAACCGATTGCTCTACCCGGCGCTGCCCGTGGCCGGGCTCCTTAGTCTTCTATGGCCTCCCTCCGAGGCCGCCCGGGATGCGCTGGGCTTTCTAATAGCGGTGTTTCAAGGGGGAGATACAGTCCTGGCAATTTCCCAGTCCTTAGCTGGCGGACTGGCGGCTTTCCTGGTCTTGCTGGTCCCCTGGCTGGTTTTTCCGAGTGGAATCGGATCCGGCGACGTGAAGCTAGCAGCATTGGTGGGACTGACTACTGGTTTTCCCCTTTGCTTGTTGGCTATGTTACTCTCGGTGGTAAGCGGGGGGCTGGTAGCAGTAGTGTTATTGCTTTCGGGGTCTAAAGGACGCAAAGAGCCAATCCCATTTGGCCCATTCCT
>JAUYDP010000093.1 GCA_030691805.1 Dehalococcoidia bacterium
TTAAGGCGCCCCGGCGTACGGCAAATGCCATGCGCCGGGGAGCCCTGTCTTAATCCGGGTTCATCCGGGCTTTTCGCTAAACCGACTATGACTTCGCCGACCGGCCAGCGATGTTGACCCAGCCATGGCTGGGGACTATGATATGAATAGACTCCGGGAAGCTTGGCATAGGGGGTGAAACACGAAACGCCTTCTTGCGCCCCTGGCTCTAGGAATCATCCTGGCGGCGTGCACTTCATCAGCAGCGCTGACCCCAACGCCCGCCTGGGTCACCCCTACACCGGAAGCATCACCCTTTGGCGCCACATGGCTCAGCTCGCCATCGGCAAGCCTCAATCCTAGCCTTGTCCCGATTCAGCCATCAGTTAGCCCGACAGGACTCGCCCAGGTTCCAACACCGCCGGCGCCTGGACGCACAGGAACTAACAGGGTTGTTTGGGCCATAAGCTCCCTGGGCCGCATCGCCTACCTCTGGCAGGGTGACCTCTATGCCGCATACCTCGATGGCTCTGATACTATACGTCTCACAGAGCATGGCACTGCCGCCTGGCGGTTCTCTTGGTCGCCCAATGGGCGCACTCTTCTCTACGGTGTAGTTCGGCCTGGGGGAGATCCCAACATCCCGGTGCAAATACTGATGGCTGATAGTCGAGGGTCGAACGGCGTATCGTTCCTCGATGGTCAAACGGTTCCTGTCACTTGGAGCTGGTCACCTGATGGGAGAAGACTGGTATTCAACGCCAATGGTAGCTGGTTAGTTAATATGGACGGCAGCGGTCTCCGGCGGCTGGAGTTGCCCCCCACCGGAGATAACCGCCGGGTCCCAGGCGTGGGCGGATGGCAGGACAATGGAAGGGTCTTCTACGCCTCGGGGTGCGGGACCAGTTGTAGTCTGGTGGGACTCCTGAGTGTGGAGACCGGCGAAAGCACCATGCCGGTGGAAATGGGATCCTTCGACGTGTCGCTGGATGCCAAGCACATCGTCCACGCAGAATGGGGTCCGGGTAAGCGCATTTACCTCCTCGACATACAGAGTGGAGAGCACCGAGAGCCATATATGGCCGAAAGCGGCTATATCTTAGAAGTATTCTGGCTGGACCAGAACCACATTGCCTTCAGCCAGCATGATGTGGAGGGTCAGGAGCCGCCCGGCTCTTATCATGGCTATGTTTTGGACGTGTCTACCGGCGAGAGGGTTGAGCTAGAAGGCCTCTACCTGGTCGGTAAGTCCAGCTTTTCGCCAGACCGCAGGTTTTTTCTCTATGCTCCCCAAAAGTCCCCCTCTGCCGTGAATCCTCGGATTTATGTGGACCTAGCCGAGGAAGATCGAGGTCTGAGGCTGGTTGAGATCGGCACGGGCCGAAGACAGATCATCTCCAAGCCTGGCTCGCAACTGAACTTTAGTAATTGGGGATGGTCCTCGGACGGCCAAAAAATCTTCTTCACCGAGCGACTCCTAGGCCAGCCTGACAACAGCATAGTGTCTTTATGGAGCGCTGAGCCGGACGGTTCTAGCCGTAGACTTTTGGCTCCTAATCATCTGACACCCCCACTTGCCAGCCCGGAGGCGCCGCGGTGACCGGAGCGAGTTTCGGAAAGGGCTGGCAAAGGCGCTGTTCTTTATTTTGGGGCCTTTTGAGTTGCTTTCTTCTCATTGCCACTTCTATCCTTCTCTGGGTTGGGCCAGACCCAGTTTCCGGCGAAGTATCCAAGTTTGCTGCCGATAGACTAAAGCCCGCCTCCAGCCTTACTGGAGCAGCCACTGGCAAGAACGATGGCCGCTGGGTATGGCAGAACCCCCTGCCCCAGGGAAACGGGCTGACCTCAGCAGTATTCATAGACACCCAGACTGGCTGGGCCGTAGGGGGCAACGGTACGATACTCAGGACCACGGATGGCGGGGCGACCTGGAGCATTCAACTTTCTCGCCCCATTATCGCTTTGAGCTCTGTGTCTTTCATAAATAGTCAGTCTGGCTGGGTGGTAGGAGGTGAAGGAGGCCTTCTTCTAAAGACCACCGATGGAGGACAAACATGGTCTCTCCTTCCCTCAGGGACCAACCTCCCTCTGAACTCCGTATTCTTTGTAGACTCCCAGAACGGCTGGATAGTCACCCGAGCAAGCTCCATTTTGAGAACTACCGATGGAGGGCTGAGCTGGACTTCCCAGGCGTTCAATATAGCTGATTCCCCACAGGTGGTGGCTTTCGTAGATCCACTAACTGGATGGGCCGTCGGAGGCTCTTACGGCAACGGCGCTATATTTAAGACCACCGACGGAGGAGCCAACTGGTCCCGCCAGTCGTCAGGCATTAATAACAGCATTCAGTCGGTGGCCTTCATAGACTCCCAGACCGGATGGGTGGTAGGTAATGGGGGAATGATCTTGAAAACCACCGACGGAGGTGCTAAATGGACGCCCCAGGCTTCAGGGACAGACGCTTTTCTTCACTCAGTCTCCTTTGTTGACGCCCAGAACGGCTGGGTCCTGGGAGGAATAGGCGGGGTTACGCCTAATATTACTCTCAGGACCACCGATGGAGGGACTACCTGGACGTCGGCGGTTCTCAGCACAAACGATTACCTTTCGGCTATTCGCTTCGTCAACTCGCAGACCGGGTGGGTTGTGGGCGGCAACGGGGTTATCTTCAAGACGGCCGACGGAGGCGTTAACTGGTCTGCACAGACTTTTGGGACGACCCGGAGCCTGTATTCTGTGACCTTCGCGGACTCCTTTAATGGCTGGGCAGTGGGCAGTGCAGGCACGATTGTCAGCACTGGGAGTTCTGGCGCCCATTGGACGATTCAGCCATCCGGCATTACCAGCACCCTGACCTCCGTCTCCTTCGTGGATTCCCAGAAAGGCTGGGTCGTAGGGGAAGGAGGCAGGATACTTAAGACCACCAACGGCGGAGCCGCCTGGTTGCCCCAGTCCTCAGGCACGACGGCTGGTCTTTATGGCGTACGCTTCGTAAATCCGCAAACGGGCTGGGCCATTGGGGAGAGAGGCACAATATTACACACCGTTGATGGTGGAGCTACCTGGACGGCGCAGTCGTCTGGAACCACTGGCCTCTTATCCTCTCTGTATTTTCAGGATACTCAGACCGGCTGGATCGGTGGGGGCGACACCGGCATCCTCAAGACTTTTGACGGGGGGATTACCTGGCTCCCTCAATCCGCAGGCCTGTCAGTCCATTCCATCTTTTTCACCGACTCGCAGAATGGCTGGGGTGTGGGAATTGGGGGCACCATTATCAACACTAAAGACGGCGGGACCACCTGGTCGGTTCAATCCTCAAAGATCGTCAATTACCTCTACTCGGTAGCCTTCCTCGACTCCAGCACGGGATGGATTGTAGGGGGAAACGGCCTTATCCTGATTACCGTTGACGGAGGGGCTACCTGGTCGTTGAGTCCCCAGAGCTCGGGCACGACCCAGTACTTGTATTCAGTGACCTTTGTAAGTCCGGATAGCGGCTGGGCTGTCGGAGATGGAGGCAATATTATCCATTACCTCACTTATCCTCGCCGGGCTTTCCTGCCGCTAATCAATACGGGAAGTGTCGCCGGGTGGTGACTCCTGCCTGCGTACTAAGTACCATTATTTACGCGGTCTCTCCCCTACCCTCTTGATATCCTTGAACTATGGTGGTACTACTGGAACCAAGATATGATCTCTCTGCCCGGTTTTCCCTTAGCGCAGCTCCTTCAGTGGGCTTGGTCCTCTCAGCCCGACTTGGCTTTAGCCTCGGGCGGGACTACCACTTACCCGGACCGGGCCGGCCCGCCGGCGGTTATGCCTAGCCCAGCGGCTGTCCCCCTCTCAGCCTTTCCCCGTAGTTCTGCCGGTAGTACTCCAGGAACTCTCCGGACTTTATCTTGCGCCACCACCACTGATTGTCAAAATACCAGCGGACCGTCTCCTCCATGGCCTCCTCGTGGCTGCGGCTGGGGGCCCAGCCCAGGGAGCGCAGCTTGGCGCTATCCAGAGAGTAGCGGCGGTCGTGGCCAGGGCGGTCGGTGACGTGTCGGACTAGCTCGCGCGGCTTGCCCAGCACCCGCAGGATACCCTCGGCCACCTCCAGGTTGACCCGCTCGCTGCTCGCTCCCACGTTGTAGACCTCGCCCGGCGCTCCCTGGTGAATGACCAGGTCTATGGCCCGGCAGTTGTCCAGGACGTAAAGCCAGTCGCGGACCTGGAGGCCGTCGCCGTAAAGAGGCAGAGGCTCGCCGTCAATGGCGTTGGTGACGAAGAGGGGGATGAATTTCTCCGGATACTGATAAGGCCCGAAATTATTGGAGCTGCGAGTGATGACCACCGGCAGGCCGAAGCTGGTGTGGTAAGCCAGGGCCAGCATATCGCCACCAGCCTTGCTGGCGGCATAGGGGCTGCTTGGATTAAGGGGGTCCGTCTCCTTGAACGACCCTTCCAGAATGGAGCCGTAGACCTCGTCGGTGCTGATCTGGAGGAAAAGCTCGACTACATGCTTTCGGGCCGCCTCCAGTAGGACGTACGTGCCCTGGACGTCGGTGCGCAAGAAGCTGCCGGGGTCCAGCAAGGAGCGGTCCACGTGGCTCTCGGCGGCGAAGTTTACCACCACGTGGGGCCGGTCGGGCGATTCATGGATCGCCCCTACCAGAGCGGCGTCACATATATCGCCTTTGATGAAGCGGTAGCGAGGGTTGTCCTGCACGTCCAGCAGATTGTCCAGATTGCCGGCGTAGGTGAGCTTGTCCAGGACGGTGACATGGTAATCGGGATGGGCATTCAGGAGATGGCGCACGAAGTTGCTGCCGATGAACCCGGCTCCGCCAGATACCAGAAAGCGCCGCAATCTAAGACTCCTTTAGTTTTTTAACCGCAGAGACGCAGAGGACACAGAGAAGAGATATAGAGGGCTTCTCCGTGTTCTCTGTGCTCTCTGTGGTAAGTTCTGACCACAAAAAATCACCTATGACCGCTCTTATCCTTCTACAGGCGAAGCCTTCAATAAAATCTCTGCGTCCTCTGCGTCTCTGCGGTGAGACCTTCCCGTGCACTAGGCCGCCGGTTGCCCCGATCCGACCAGGCTTCGGAGCTTCCTGGCGACCCTTTGCGGTGAGGCATACCGCCCCAGATTCCGGGCCAGGGCCCGCCTCAGGGCATTAACAGGCTTGCGCCTCTGGGACTCCTCCAGAGAACGGAGCAGGAACTGGTAGTCGAGCCCCTTTATCTTCGCCTCGGTAGGGTTGCGCCGGTAGCTATCGTGGTCGGAGATTAGGGAGAGGTCCTTCTCCAATACGTAGGTGTACAGGTCGCTGCCCGGCAGCGGGGTGTAGAAGGCCGGGCTGTAATAGTCCGGGTCTATCTCTTTCATCATGCGGATGGTGGCGTAGACCTCTTCTTCTGTCTCCGTGGGGAGGCCCATCATATAGTTAGCCCAGATACGAACGCCCAGTTTCTTGCAGATGCGAGAAGCCTGGATATTCTGTTCCACAGTGGTGCCCTTGCGCAGGAAATTGAGCATTCGCTGGCTTCCGCTCTCGAAGCCAATCAGCAAGCCCTTGAGTCCCACCCCGGCCATCATGCGGATCATCTCCTCGTGGCGGACCACCAGGTCGGCCCGGCTCTGGCAGAAGAAGGGCTGGTGGAACCCCCGTGCCCGGTAGGCCCGGCAGAACTCCGCCACCCATTCGCCGTCCTCGGTCAGGCAATCATCATGGATTAGCAGGCTGTTAAAGGCGTACTTCTGCCGGAGTTGCTCCAGCTCGGCCATGACGTTGGGGACGCTCCGGCGCCGGACCCGGCCTCCGAAGAGGGTGCGCTCCGCCGGCTGACAGAAGTTACAATTGTAAAGACATCCCCGCCCGGCGATGATGGTGACAAAGGGAGCGGGCAGGTCGGCCATAGGGGCCTCCGGACTGCCGTTGTAGAATCCGAAGCGCTTCCACTCGTTCAGGTAGAGGTCCCGGTCGGCATAAGGGAGGCTGTCCAGGTCCGGCTGCTGCCCTTTTATGATGCGAGGCAGGACCCTCTGGCCTGACGCGATATCGCGAAGTAGGTCAATAAAGGATATCTCCCCCTCGTTGGTGACAATATAGTCCACCTGGTCGCTGGCTTCCACCTCATGGGTGGCCAGGGTCGGGTGGACGCCTCCCACCACCGTGGTGATGGATGGATCGGTCTCCTTGATCACCTTGATGGTCTGCATGGCGGGGTTGAAGTCCACGCTCTTCATGCCGATACCGCAGACCGCCGGACGCCGTCGCCGGACCTCCTCGGCCAGATGGTCCCAACTGGAGAGGGTGCGCAGGTCAATCAGGTCCACCTCGAAGCCCGCCTCTCGGGCGCAGGCTCCCAGAAGGGCCAGGCCGTGGGCTATCCAGCCGCCCTCAGTCCCCTTACCGGCGCTGCCGAAGCCGATTCCGGTGATGCCGGGGTAAATTAGGGTAACTTTCATGGAATCTTTAGAGTAACCCCACCTTGCTATAATCCCCCAACACCAGCTTATAGGCCTTGGTCTTCATGGGAGACTTGCAGAACTCTACATTGCGCCCGATGAGGCTGTCCTCGATGCGGAGGTCCA
>JAUYDP010000362.1 GCA_030691805.1 Dehalococcoidia bacterium
GAAGGATTATGTGTTTACACCAACAAAAGCAGCTTTGGCAACTGCCGCGCTCCCGGCTCGCCCCAGGTAGCTTTCGCTATCGAGTCTATGATGGATACGGTTGCCAGGCGTCTCGGTCTGGACCCGGTAGAGGTAAGGCTACAGAACGCATTCAAGGATGGCGATCTCTCGGCCACCGGTCAGATGCTCCATAACCTCTCTATCCGGCAGACCATCGAGCGAATGGCCGAGGCATCCCACTGGGCCGAACGGTCTAAGGGGGATGGGACGGGCTTCGGAGTGGGCTGCGGCGAATGGCACAGCGGCGCCGGGCCTTCCAGCGCCGCTATAAAGCTCAACGAGGATGGAACTGCCATGATATTCACAGGGGCCGTAGAGCACGGCTCCGGTGCGCATACGGTCTTGACCCAGGTGGTCTCGGAGGTGCTGGGGATACCGGTGAACAGCATCTCCCGCACCTTTTCGGACACCGACGCAACGCCTTACGAGAGCGCTACGGGCGCCAGCCGCCAGACCTTCAACGCCGGGATGACCGTGAAGATGGCGGCGGAGGAGGTCCGGCGCCAGTTGCTGGAGCGGGCCGCAGATCAGATGGAGGCCAAACCGGAGGACCTGGAGCTGGCTGGGGGCCAGGTGCGGGTCAAGGGGTCTCCGGAGAAATCCGTTCCCATCCGGTCGCTAGCCATGTTCAAAGGAAAGGGACCATTAGTGGGCACTGCCAGCCAGGACCGTCCCATGCCTCCTTTTGACCCTTCCTATACTGAGGGCCTTTTAGGCGGTTCCGCTCACGGCCACACCTACGCGGCCCAGGCGGTGAAGGTAAAGGTGGACCGAGAGACAGGGAACGTCCAGGTGTTGGGGGTGGTGGCCGCCCAGGACGTGGGCACGGCTATCAATCCCATGGGAGTGGAGGGACAGATCCACGGTGGAGTGGCCAGTGGACTGGGATTCGCCCTGTCAGAGCAGATTATCTTCAATGGGAGCAGCGTGGCCAACGACACGCTCAAGGACTACCGAATGCCCACAGCGGTGGACATTCCTAATATTGAGCCTCATATAGTGGAGAGCCAGGACCACGAAGGCCCGTTCGGCGCCAAGAGCGCCGGTGAGCTGCCGTTGGTGCCCGTTGCCGGGGCCGTCGCCAACGCCATCTATGACGCAGTGGGCGTGCGCATCACCGATCTGCCCATTACACCGGAGAAGGTGCTGCGAGCGCTGAAGGCGCGGGCGGACGAGCCATAGCTATGGCTTTCGGATCTGACGTAGATACGCGCAGGTGACGCCGCATACCATGCGTGGTATACTGAGGCGGTGAGCGCGTGGCGCCTGGTTTACTACAGAGACTCTTCCGGCCGTTACCCGGTCAAGGAGTACGTGGCCAAGTTGGACCCAGGCGAGAGAGCCAAGGTCAGGTTTGATTTCGATCTGCTCAAGCAGTTTGGCGTGCAACTGGGCGCCCCGTACGTTCGAAGCTTGGGAGGCAAGCTGTGGGAATTGCGCACCACGGGACGTTCTCAGCATCGAATAGTCTACTTCGCAGTGGCCGGCAGACGTCTAGTGCTACTACACGCCTTCGTCAAGAAGACGCAGAAGACGCCGCAGGCGCAAATCGATACCGCGATGCGCAGAATGGGCGAGTACCTGGAAACAGAACGAAGGGCTGAGGCCAGGCAGGAGCATGATAGAAGGTGAACGCCATGAACAACAGCGAGGTCGACCAGATTGACGGCGAGGCCGACTACGACGCCCACGTGGCGGAAATGGAGGCCACTGACCCGGCCTTTCGCGAGGCTTGCGAGAGGCTGCGCCCGCAATACGAGTTCAGGAAGGCCCTGATCAGCGCTCGCTTGGGGGTGGGCTTGACGCAAAAAGACCTGGCTGAACGCATTGGCGCGACCCAGCCGGCCATCGCACGGCTGGAGAGAGGCGAGCGCCTGCCGACCGTGGACACCCTGCATCGCCTGGCGACCGTACTAGGCGTTGATTTCCTGATTACCCCGGAGGAGCCCCTAATCGTGCGGCCTCACAGGGCCGCATGAAATGAGCACCGATTGGCGGGAGCTTGACCCGTCCATTATCTTCGAGCGCGAGGACCTACATTGGCTAAAGGCAAGGGCCCCATCCTGGCCTCGGCCAGCCAGGACCGGCCTAGCCCTGGGGTGGACCCGTCCTACACCGAGGGGCTGTCCGGAGGGTCTTTCCACGGCCACACCTATGCCGCCCAGGTGGCCAGGGTGGCCGTAGACCGGGAGACGGGTGACATTCGGGTAATGGGGTTGGTTGCGGCCTGGGACGTGGGCACGGCCATCAATCCCCTGGGAGTCGAGGGGCAAATCCAGGGCGGCACGGCCAGCGGCCTGGGCTTCGCCCTTTCAGAGCGGATCATCTACGATGGGAGCCGGGTGCTCAACGACTCCCTCATGGACTACCGGATGCCCACAGCGGTGGACGTGCCGGCCATCGAGCCGCACATCGTGGAGAATCCCGACCAGGATGGCCCCTTCGGGGCTAAGAGCGCCGGGGAACTCCCCTACGTCCCCGTAGCGGGCGTTATTGCCAACGCAGTTCACGACGCCGTGGGCGTCCGCATCACGGACCTGCCCATTACACCGGAGAAGGTGCTGCGGGCGCTGAAGGCGCAAAGACAACAAGCGTAGCATTACGTTTGCGCGAGCTCAGGATGAAGCGTGTAGTGGCACAACCCTGGGGCGACAGCGTCGAGGGCCTGTCGTGGTAGGGGACACGCGCTGGGAGGCAACCTGGAATAGAGACCGGAAGGGTTTCGCTGATTGGCCGAAATACCTGTTGGCGACTATGTTGGCGGCCGCGTTATGCCGTACAAAGCCATAGGTTCCTATAACGCCCCTTATGGGAATCTCTCCAACGAAGACAAGGCTATATCCCTATTCCCGGCACTCCCAATTCCCTGAATCTGCATA
>JAUYDP010000430.1 GCA_030691805.1 Dehalococcoidia bacterium
CCTCTAGAATTCCGGCTAAGAGGCGCCGGATTTACTGTAGCTCCATAAAACCTTCAATGGATAGGCCAGCGCCATCTAGGATAACTGCAAGGGTCCCAGTGTCTATACGCTTGTGATTGGGGACCACGACCTGGGCATAGGGATCGTCCCGACGGAGAATTATGTGGCTTCCTCTTTGCCTTTTGATGTAGAATCCCGCTCTTTGAAGTGCCCTTACTACCTCAGAGCCAGAAAGGCTCCGCGGCAGCTTGGTCACTTGGTCATGACCTCAACCTCTACCTCGACTGATTCCTTCCCTATCTCGACAGGAACGGCTATCCCGTCTTCGAGAAGCGCTTCTAAATAGACTTCCGCCGCTTCTTTAATGTTCCTCAGCGCTTGGTCTTTGGTCTCCCCTTGGGAAACACATCCCCTTAAGGCTGGACAGTAGGCTACATAACCTGACTCCTGCCCCTTCTCGATGATTACCGTGTATTTCATGATATGATCAGTTTCAAGGCCAATGTTAAAAGCCGGTAGAAAACCTGGCTGGCTGGGGATCCAGGATTCGAACCTGGGCCCACGGATCCAGAGTCCGCTGTCCTACCGCTAGACCAATCCCCAGTACACAACTATATTATCAACCAAGCCGGAAGATTGTCAACGGCGGCCCCCGCCAACAGCCTAAAAAAAGCTTGACAGCCTGGGGGGGAGGTATACTATAGTCTAAGATTTTGGAGAATCTAAACTATTACCAGCTTACACGTTAGCCCCAAGACGTAATTGCGAACGGGAATTGCCTCTTGACGAAAGCCGAGAGTCTGATTAGATTCTGAACACGGAGGTCTAATATGAGAGGTTCGCGATGGGGATGGTTCTCCGGGATGACACTTCTCGTCCTGGTAGCCTTGGTAGTCACGGCTTTCAGCGTCTCAGCCGGAAGTGGTCTGCTGGGACTGATGCCTCAAGGAACCCTTCAGGTGACCTTGGTCTCGCCTAGTGGGACTCCAGCGTCACCAAGTGCACCCCCTACACCTATGGCAGTGGTTCCCTCCAAGCCTGTCCCGCCAGCTGGTCCTGCACAACCAGACTCGCCTCCTAAAGCCGGTGCAACCGCCACAGCAACCCCTAACGCAGCGGGAGGCACGCCTCCTACGTCAATTCCTGGGACAAGGCCGACGTCAGTTCCGACGCCGGGTAGCGCCGCGCCTCGCCCAACTTATGAAGCCGTTCCCACGCCCGGAGCCTCCAGCCCTTATAAGATGACTCGTGAGGTGCAGGTTATCGAGAACAAGTTGGGGGTGAACTTCTCAAGTTGGGATATGTCCAGTGAGGGGCTCTTCTTGGGGAAACTCAATGGCCAAACGGTGCAGGAGAATGATGGGGTCTCAGTCCTCCTAGAGGATGCTTGGGAAGCTTTCTTGGACGGCCGTGCTCCTCAACTAGTCTCGCCGAACTCGATAGAGGCTCAACCATCAGGGAACGGCAAGTCCGTCCTTGTTAGCCGATACATACCTGGGCGGCGCGCGGAAATCTACGTGCTTGACCGCACTACCGGAGAGCAGAACAAAGTTGCGGATGGAGAAGCGGTACCGGCTCGTTGGGTTGGCACCAGTGACATCGCTTATAGTGATGGCGTCTCACTCCGACGTAAGAACCCTCAAACTGGTTTGCAGATAGACACACCGCTTTTGCCGGTGCAGCGGCCGACTCCAGCAAAACAGATATACCAGACCTATTTGTATTCCCCTGGAGGAGATAAGCTAGCATATGCGGACGGTTTAAACCTATGGCTAATGAACAGCGACGGCAGTCAGAGGACTATCCTAACCCGTAACTTCAGCAGTTCGTCTTTGTTCAGGCCGAACATGGCATGGTCAGCGGACGGCAGCAAGTTAGCCTATACCGCGTGGCTGTCAACGGACGACCGGCGCCCCCAACTATGGGTAATCGGTGGTGACGGGAGTTTACCCAAGTTGTTAGCCCAGGGCTTTGCTGGCGAATTCTCTAGACCGTCATGGTTCCCCGACGGGCAGGCGGTACTGTTCGGTTCCTATTCGGGCGGAGGCACTGGGGAGGTTCGGGTAGCTAAGACGGATGGAAGTGGACTTCTATCGCTATTCCAGGGCCTGAAGCCAGAGCTATCACCTGACGGACGGAAGGTCGCTTTTCAGCGAAACGAGAAAGAACTTCGGGTTGCCTTTCTGGGCACGCCATAGCAGCCGATCAGAATGCGGAATACATTGAGAGGAGGCACGTACCCAAGATGACAAGGAGAAGCTCACTACTCTTCCTGGCGCCCCTCCTTCTCTTGGCATTGTCTTTTACATTCTTAGCCCCGTCCAGCATAGCTTCGCCGAGCACAATCAGGGTATGGATAAGTGATATCGGCCCAAATGAAGTTCGGACCGTCTCATTCGAGGATGACTACGTAAAGCGTGTGACTGAGGTCGAGCTCGGCAGCGGACACGCGCGTCAGGCGTTATTCGCTGTTGCCATAGCTGTTCGTTCTATAGCATGGAACCGCGTAATTCACCCTCTGTTCGCTGATAGGCAGTACCCAGCAGATGTCAATGATTATAACCCACAACGATACATCTACAACTTGTCCTGGGGTTCGGACGTTGACAGCGTTGTGAATAACAGCAAAGGTAACTTCGTTGCTTACAAGGATGACTCGGCCAAGGGGAACCCGGCTTTCACCACCAATTTCGCTTACACGGGCAACCCAACCAAGGCTGGAACCGATACTAATCCCGGTAACGTGCCAAACCTGACGCAACCCCCTTACTCAGACTACTTGAAGAGCACATCAAATCCTCCAGACTACGGATACCCGCCTCGAAGCAATACGGGGCTGTCCCAAACCGGGGCCGAAGCTTGGGCCAATCATGATGTGAATAGCGGTGGTGGTGCTATCTGGCCGCAACTGATGAATCAGTTCTTCACCGATGTGGATCTCCAGGTGGACGGCACCAACGTGTCGGGTGGCTCATTCATAGGATACTACTACAACATAGATAGCAACAATAACTGCAGCTATGTGAACTATAAGTACGACGCTTATATCAACTCCGACTGGGGAAATGGTTCCGCTTGGCCCGGGGTAGTAGGATCAGATAGGTTCTGCATAGCCTGGTATGGCACGGCCTACTTCCCTTACACGGGCTGGTACACTTTCTATACAACCAACGACGATGGAGTGTGGCTGCAAGTTGACAATAAACAGGTCATAGACTCCTGGGTTTTTCAAAACGACAAACGTAGCGGCATGATCTATCTTACCGCAGGCAATCACAACATTGCCTTCTGGTACTTCGAGAACTATGGTGGTGCCAAAGTCAAGCTGGCTTGGCTGCCCACAGAGGGGCTAATCGGAGAGTACCACAGTGGCAGCACTAACCCTTGGAGTTCTCCCATCACCATGGTCAGATCCGACGGTGCCCTGCGCTATGACTGGTGGGATGGACAACCGGAATCTCGAGTCTCGCCCGACGTCTTCTCTGTCCGTTGGCGAGGGACTATGTATGTCCCGGCGCTTGCTAACTACACCCTCGAAGTCAGGGTAGACGATGGGGTCCAGTTATTCGTTGATGGAGAGTTAATCATAGATCAATGGCGCGACCAAGGGGCCACTACATTCCAGGCCAATAGAACATTGGGTATAGGTCTTCATTCGATAGATATATGGTATTACGAAAACGCAGGTTATGCCGTATCCAGATTCAGGGTTTACCCGCCGTAGGCTGACCGTCAGGCATCTCCCTGACGTCATTGCCAATTTGCCGGGTAAAATTGCATAAGAATAGGCCCGGACCTCTCGGCCAACGTGGTTGGCTTGGGCCGAAGCACACGGTCTTGACCATCAGTCATTTAATGGACCGACCAGCCGCATAGCGTGTCCTATAATAAAGACAAGGCGAAATCTGCGTGGCCTCGACAATGGGGGCCGCGGGGTTCATTTTGCCTTTGGTATATTGTCAGTTTCTATGACGACAGACCTGCGAGGCGCTCCTTCATGACATGATGTCTCGCCCAATGCTGAAGCACTTGGCACGGAACCAGACTACTGGTTGGTTTCTGACAAACTGCCAGTTGCGTGAGTAGTGGATCATGTAATTGATCCCAGCTGTGCGCCGACACTGCACCTAAGCGCGTTTCGGGTCCCCACCAAGCTATCCACGAGTTTAAGCAGATGGATCCCATCCCTCCGCTGTCTGCATCGAACTGGCTTTGAGCAACCCGCAGTTATTGAAGGCCCCGAGCCCTCTCGGGTGGCCATCTGGCACTGTTACCTGAAACTCGCGGAGCGTGTCACGATGTCTGGCAGCACCAACGCGGGAGCAGCGAAGGGATCGTTCGTGTACGGGTTAATAATAGAGGTGTATAGCGGCTGATTAGACTCCTGCCTGAGGAGCCAAACTAAACCCAAATGTCCACCAGCCCGCTCCTTGCGTCCCTCCTCCCCTATAAGTACTCGGCTGAATGCTTGTCCTGAGAACCGAGATTCTACCGCCAGCGCGCGAACTAGTCTGAAGGCTGCGCACTTGTTATAATTAGCAGCGGAGTACCAGGCGTGTCCAACGGAAGGTGGAACCCTAGATCAGCGATTGCTCTTATCATCTCTTCGTGGGTGCAATATAGTGCAGGCAAGATTGATTTCACCCAGGAGGTGAGAGATAGCCACGAGATTTGAGCAAGGGATATTGCCTGTTCTAGTAGAACAGACCGAGGAGCCGTTGGTAGCCAGAGGGGGATTGGGCATACCCCAGGCCGTGGACAAGGAGCTACCGTTGCCCGGCAGTGGCCGTGGTTACAAACCCTCCCAATTTGTAATGCCCGTGCCCTTGATGTTCCATTACAGGGCCATTGCCACCAACCGAGAGGAGGAAGCGAAGGAGGTAGTGGACCTGCACAATCAGCGCGGGGAGGCGGAGAACTATTTCAAGGAGCTAAAGGCTGGCTTCGGGATGGAGTGGATGCCCTGTGGCGAGAGCTACGCCAATGCCGTCTTCTTCCGCTTGGGGTTCCTGGCTTATAATCTCTTCCTGGCCCTGAAGATACTGGGGCTACCCACCGAGTGGCGCTCCTACACCATTGGCACGGTGCGCTGGCGGCTCTATCAGGTGGCCTGCCGGGTGGTGCACCACGCCCGCCGGGTGGTCCTGAAGATGGCCGCCACCATGGAGAAGGTGGCCCTAATCCGGGGGGTCCGTCGGCGCTGCTTGGAGGTGGCCTATAACACTTCTTAAATAGGGACTGCCCCACCCGAACTTACCGGGCCCCCCGAGGGGGAAGCTGTGCTCGAACCTGTGGGGAAGTGCCTCTTTACCCTTTCCCAGGGGCCAAAACGCCCCTCACGGGGTCCTACCAGCCGCAGGCGAAGGCTCCGCGCATCTTTTGTAGCCCCCGGGCCGGCCCTCCGAGGCCCCAAAAACCCTTCCGAGTCCTCCCCGGCAAGGGCTCCCCGCCGTAAATCGCTGATCTAGGGTCGCACGCCACGCACTACTATTGACAGGCCCCCCCCCGCTGATTTAACATGCTGTCATTGATTCTCGGTTCCAAGAAGGGATTCGGGAAGGAGGCTTCCGTGGCGGGTTGGAGTCCTTTCCAGGTGTTCCGCAACTGTGGCCGGGGCTCACTCTTGGCCCTGGGCCTGGCGATCGCCGTGCTTAGCACCGTATTCTTCATAGGCGGGCGAGTTCATCCCGCTGGGGCCGGAGGTCCCTGGCAAAGCGCCACCTGCGCCCCGTCACCATGTTCGGACCCTCGCGACGTGGCCCTTTCCTGGCCTGGTTCCGGGCAGACGGGCGCCTATGCGCTGGCATATCTTCTTGGCGGTGCAGACAGAAGGCTGTGGCGGAGCGAGGATGGGGGCCAGAATTTCCGGGACGTCCAGGCATACCTGGACCGCGACCTCGCCTCTATCAGCCTTGTGCGGGCCGCCGGCGCTCCCACTTTCACCATTTATGCCGCCGTTAGCGGGACGGCCGAAATCCTGCGCAGCCGGGACGAGGGCGCCACCTTCGATAGCTGGCCGCTCCCGCTGCCCATGGAGGGGGGCCCTGTGTGCGGCCTCGGCCCCGACGAGGCGGTGGTCTTGGGGAATTCTCCCATCGCCGGCCCTATCGTCCAGTGGTCCCAGTTCGAAAGGGGGGCCGACGGCTTGAACACCCTGGGGGGCCTCCGCCGTGACTGCGATATCGTCCGGGACCCCAACGGCAATGTGATCGCCGTATCTGTAGGCAACGGCCGGGACATCATGACCTTTGCCATAGACCCCAACCGACCCGCCCCGTCGCGGCTGGTGGTAACCAACACCCAGGCACCCCCCGCCTGGCAACTAGATGACATAGACTGCGAGTCCTATGCCGCCGACGAGATAATCATGGGCGTGGGGCGGCGGGAGGCCGCGGCGAATCGTCCCGCCGTCTGCCGGGCCGCCGGCAAAGACATAGACGACCTGGGTCTGCTACTGAGCGCTCCCTATCCCTTCACCACCTGGACCACTGTGTTCACAACGGAGCGTCCTTTGATCAGCGTCAGCTTCTTTGACGTCTTCGGGGCCACCCTGGGGGATGACGGCACAGTCCACACGACCACCGACGGGGGAAACACCTGGTCCAAATGGACCAGCCCCACAGGCTCCATCCCCCGGAAGGTACTGGTGCTGCCGCGCCGCACGGATCTGGACAACTACCCTCGGGTAGTGATGCTAAGCCCAACCGGTATCTGGTTCCGCGAGTTGCTATCTCTCCCAAACCTGGCTATAAACAAAGAGGGTCCAGCCCAGGTAATCGTCGGTGGCGAAGTCACCTATACACTGCGGATTACCAATACCGGAGGCCTTGCCAATAACGTCACGGTCAGCGACACAGTGTCGGCCGATCATGGGGTGGTACAGGCGCTGCCGGCCCCCAGCGGCAGGTCGGGCCAGACCACCCTCTGGTCCCTGGGGAGCCTGGCACCCGGGGAGACTCGCACCATCAGCTATACAGTGCTCCTGACCGACGACCTCCAGGTTGGAGGTCTGGTGATCAACCGGGCCGAGGTGGCGGCCTCCGCTGACAGCAATGCCGCCGACAACACGGCGGTGGTGACCGCCACCGTGCAGGGCGGCGGGGGAGGCGGCGCTGGTAAGGCAGATATGGAGGCGACCAAGGCTGGGCCCCCGGCCGTGGTGGCCGGGCAGCCCTTCACCTATACCCTCATGGCCAGTAATCTGGGCACCGAGAAAGCTACCTCGGTGATTTTCACCGATACCCTGCCGCCGGAGCTTCGCTTCCTCAGCGCCGATTTCCCGGTTGCCGCTGTCCTCACGCCGGCCATCCGCTGGCAAGCCGGGGAGGTGGACCCCGGGACCATCGCCCGCATCTCAGTTCAAGTTGAGCTGAGAGGCTCCGTCGCCGCCGGGACCGTGATTACTAACCTTATCTCCGTATCGTCAGCAAACGACTCCAACCTGGCGAATAACAGCGGCTCCTTCACTTCCACCGTGGCCACCGTCGCCCCTGCTCCGTCACCGGCCCAGACCGTGTCCGGGACCATCGGGGCCCTGGGCGGCACCCTGTCCTCCCAGGAAGGGAGCTACGTGGTCATAGTCCCCCGCCGCGCTTTTAGCAGCCCGCTCTCCCTGAATTTCACTCTGGCGGCCCCGCCGCCGGCCACCGGGGGCAGTATACCCCTGGCAGCTTTCGCCCTCTCCGGCACATTGGGCACGGCTTTGGTGGAGACCCTGGACCGGCCCATCACTGTGGAGGTAAAGTACTCCGACGCCGGGCTGACCCCGGAGCAGGAGCGCAAGCTGAAGCTCTACAGGAAGACAACCTCTGGAGGCTTCGTGGAGCTTTCAACGCAGGTGGATACCGCCAACAACATCGCTCGGGCCACCCTGGACCATCTAAGCGAGTTCGTCCTGCAAGTGCTGGAGCGCTTTTCGGTGTACCTGCCCTTCCTCGCGAGAGGGTGGGCTGGGGGCTGGTAGAGGGTTCATGCCTTCAGCTTCTTTAGCCCCAGGCGCTCCATGAAGGAGTCTATGCGGTCCAGGGTCTGGCCTTCGTCGAACTCCCGCTTGTCGCCCATATTGCCCTCATAGGTCATCACCGGCAGGCCGGACTCCACAAGGGCCAGGCGGTTCTCCATGGCGCCCTGAGTCAGGCCCTCACAGCCCCGGTTCAGGTGCAGGATGATCCCATCGGCGCGCCACTGGCGGGCGATGTCCAGCACCTGGCTCGACTTGTCCTCCGCCGTAGTAAAATTGGAAAGTATGGGCTTCTCTACATAGAAGGTGGCCATAGCCCGCAAGGCATCCTCGCGGGTCTTCATGGGCATGCCACGCTCCTTCAGGGTTTTGGGCGGCGCCCAGTTGCCGTCCGGGTCCTTCACCAGATTGCCACCCAGGGAAAAGCTGTATTGGGAGCCGATGCAAAGAGCGCCATATTCCTCCAGGTAGCGGTATAGCTTGAGGAAGTGCCAGGGAGGCTCCGAATCGTCCAACAGGCGGCACCGCTCGGTAGCCAGAGCAGCGATGCCCTGGCGAACACGGTCTTCCACCTCGTCCCGCACCTGGCGACAGAATGCGACCCCCTCGTGGTCATGGCCCAGGAGATGAGGAATCACGTAGATGGAGAAGATAGACTTCTGGCTCAAGGGGGCGGGGACGTCCTTTTGGAAGTGTACGATCTCGCCCATCAGGCACATTGCCTCGCATTCGTTTTCGACTGCCTGGATAAGGCGCTCGTCGTCGTACCCCCTGCCGGTAACCTTCACCATCCACTCGATGCCCTCCTGCATCTGGGAGACCAGGTACTCCACAAACCTCTCTTTCCGGTCGTACTTGGCGGGAGAGAGGGGGATGTCTATGCTGAAGTAAGGCACTTTCAAATACTCACTGACATACTGAAACCATTTGGAATGAGTGTCGCAGAACTGAGAGGACATGCAGAAGTCCGGCCTGGGGAAAGGGCCTCCGAAATAGTAGCGGTCCAGGAACATGGATCCCCAATAGTTGAGCATATAGGAACAAACGTCCCGGGCGAAGCCGCGGGTCTCCACCGACTCGGCGCACTCCTGGCTGAACTGAGAATTGGTGGCGATCATGGCCCCATAAGGCTCGGCCCCGAAGAAAACATACTCTCCCAGCCCAGCCGGCAAGACCAGGAAGGCGGAGGAGCCGCCGGAGATCAGCAGCTTCCCGTCGTCGTGGGCGGTGGCTACGCTCCGGTAGTATGCCGCCATGAGCTCCTTGGCCTTTCCCCAGCAGTCCAGGGGTTTAGTTTGGTATTTTGCCTGCAACACTATGATCGCAACTCCTTGGGCACTATATTATCAGCCGGTTTAAGGCATTCGGCCCAACCGCCCCCCCACCCCAAAAAATAATAGGAGGGGGGACACCCCCCAATCCCCCCGGCCTATCGGCGCTCTTGTTTCTCGTTACCTCTTCCTAGGAGAGGGGGGACAAACCCCATATTCCACCCGGCCTATCGGCGCTTTTGTTTCTCGTTACTTCCTCCTGGGAGAGGGAGGACAAACCCTTAATCCCCCAAGCCTTTCGGCGCCCTGCAACCCCATCCTTCCTAAATGGGGAATTTGCGAAGGGACGCCTACCTATCCCCGGCCTGTCGGCGCTGTGCCTCTACTTCGTTCACCAATGGGAAATTTGCGGAGGGAACACCCCCCCTATCCCCTAACCTGTCGGTGCCCAGCTACCTACTCCCTTTCCAAATGCGGGTTTGGGGGGGACTCCGCCATCACCCCCGTCCTGCCGGTGCCCAGCTACACACTCCGGTCCTAAATGCGGGTTTTGGGGTGA
>JAUYDP010000005.1 GCA_030691805.1 Dehalococcoidia bacterium
AAGTGAAAAGGCATCTTGCGTTGTGCGCAGTTCTACTCGCCGTCCTCGGCATTCTCTTTCTACGCGGAGATCTGTTTACTGTGACATTATTTGGTTGATGACCGTCATCGGGCCGTGTGGATTCGCCTGTTGCCGTCGAGCCTACGGTATAAGCACTATCGCCGCCCCCGTGCCGAAGTCGAGCCAGGGCTGGGGGAAGATGCCGATGGCCAGCACGGCGATAACCGCTACGGCCAGGGCCACCACCAGTGTCCGGGAGACCGGGAGGGGCTCCTCGCTGGCGGGGGCGCCCAGGTACATGGCCTTGACCACCCGCAGATAGTAGTAGGCGGAGATGACGCTGTTCAGGACGCCGAAGAGGACCAGCCAGAGGAGACCCTGCTGTAGGGCCGCCCAGAAGACGTATATCTTGGCTACAAACCCAACGGTAGGCGGCAGGCCTATCAGCGAGATCAGACAGATGGCCAGGATGAGGGCCAGCAACGGTGCGCGGCGGGCGAGGCCGGAATAGTCGGCGATCTGGTCGCTCCCCAGGCGTTCGGATATGGCCACGATGGCGGCGAAGGCCCCCATGCTGGTAAACATGTATCCCAAAAGGTAATAGGCCACGCCCCCAACGCCCTGGCTGGAGAAGGCAGCCACGCCAACCAGTATGAATCCGGCATGAGCGATGGAGGAGTAGGCTAGCATCCGCTTGATGTTGGCCTGGGGTATGGCGGAGAGGTTGCCCACGGTCATAGTCAAGGCGCTGAGCACGGCGAAGAGGGCCGGCCAGTCCACGGGCAGGGGCGCCTGGTTGCCCAGGGCTACGAAGAAGACCCGCAGGATGACGGCAAAGCCGGCGGCCTTGCTCGCCCCCGTCAGGAATCCGGTAATGGGGGTCGGAGCGCCTTCGTAGACGTCAGGCGCCCACATCTGGAAGGGAACAGCGGCTATCTTGAACCCGAAGCCTCCCGCCATAAAGATGGCGCCCAGCACAATAGCCGGCAGGACGGCGCCCTGGTCTCTCTGCATGCTTTCCTGAATAGCCTGAGCGATCTCGTTCAACTTGGTGCTGCCTGTTGCCCCATAGAGAAGCGCCATTCCATACAGGAGGACGGCCGAGCTGACGGCCCCTAAGAGCAGGTACTTGATGCCCGCCTCGCTGGATTTAGCGTCCTTCAAGAAGCTAGCCAGTACATAAAGGGAGATGCTGGCCAGCTCCAGGGAGATGTATATGGAGATAAGCTCCTGGGTGCTGGCCATGAACATCATACCGGCGGTCGCCAGGAGAATTACCGCGTAATATTCCCCCTGGTATGGTGCGAACCGCTTGGAGTACTGGACCGACATCAGGATGACCAGAGCGGCGGCGGCTATAAAGAGCAGCTTGAAGAAGATGCTGTAGGAGTCCACGACCAGCGCCCCGTAGAAGCTGGAAGCGGTCTGACCCCACAGGGAGACCGCCCAAGCCGCAGGGACGACCAGGCCGATCCCCGCCAGGGCCGCTACCACGTTCTTGTTGTGGGTGGCCAGGTCAACCAGTATTACCAGGAAAGCCAGGCCGATAAGGCTAAGCTCCGGACCTAATAGGTAGAGGTTCACGGTCGCTCCCTCATAATTGCTTCTATCTGTCTGCCGACTGAAGTCGGCGCTGTGGCGATGTTAGCGCCGACTTCAGTCGGCAGACTGTACCCGGCGCAACAGCGGTCTGACGGGGCTAGAAAGCCCCGCCTATTCGGGATGTGCTGATCTGGATAGCCGGCCCTTTCCCGGGCCGGGTGCGGGGCCAGAAAGCCCCGTTTATCCAGGATGTGCTGATCTGGATAGCCGGCCCTTTCCCGGGCCAGGTGCGGGGCCAGAAAGCCCCGTCTATCCGGCGACGAATAGGTGTTTCGTGGCAACATATTACCGCACCAGGGCAAGAGCGGTTCCCAGGCGTTCCAGGATTGGGGGGAAGGCCCCCTGGATCATATCCGTAAGAATGGCGGGGTAGACGCCGACGGCCACGATGACGATTATCAGTACCACGATGGGCACGGCATCCACGAAGCTGGCATCCTCCAGGTGCGCCCAGCGGCTGTCCGGCGGGCCGAAGAGGATGCGCTGGAGGGTCCAGAGGAGGTATCCCGCAGTGATGACAATGGCGAAGACCCCCAGGACCGTGTGCCAGGGCCAGGCAGAGAAGCTCCCCACGAACACCAGGAACTCCGCCACGAAGCCGCTCATCCCCGGCAGACCCAGGGAGGCCAGTCCGGCCATGGTGAAGATGATGGCGATGAGGGGCATGCGATGGGCCAGCCCTTTCATCTGGGCGATCTCCCGGGTATGGGTCCGGTTATAGACCAGCCCTACCAGGGCGAAGAGCAGGCCGGTGATAGTGCCGTGGGTGAACATCTGGAGCGATGCCCCCGTAAACCCCATCAGGCTGGCTCCGGTGACGCCTCCGGCAATGCCCAGTAGGACGTAGCCCATGTGGCTCACGCTGCTATAAGCTACCAGGCGTTTCAGGTCCTTCTGCACCAGACTGACGCAAGCCCCGTAGAGAATGCTGATGACGGCGAAGCCCGCCAGGATGGGCGCGAAGTAGACCGCCGCCTCGGGAAGGATGCTCACGTTGATGCGTATCATGGCATAACCACCCATCTTCAGGAGCACCCCGGCCAGGATGACGCTGACTGCGGTGGGGGCGTCGGTGTGGGCATCCGGGAGCCAGGTGTGAAGAGGCCAGATGGGCAGCTTGATGGCGAAGGCCATGAAGATAAGGGCGAAGATAATCAACGAGAACTGGCTGGTTATATGGGCCTGTCCTAAGACCGTCATGTCGAAGGTCTGAAGTCCGGACTCCCGGTAGAGCCAGAGTATGCCCACCAGCATCAGGGCGCTGCCGAATACGGTGTATATCAGGAATTTCATAGCCGAGTACTCCCGGCGGCCGGACCCCCAGATGCCGATCAGCAGGTACATGGGAAGAAGCTCCACTTCCCAGAAGAGGAAGAACAGGAAGAGGTCCAGGGAGGTGAAGACCCCCAAAATTCCTGTCTCCAGAATGAGGATTAGGGCGAAATACTCCTTGACCCGCATGTTAATATGCCAGGATACCAGGATAGACAGGAAGCTTAGCATGGTAGTCAGGATAACCAGCGGCATGCTAAGGCCGTCCACTCCCAGAAAGTACTGTATCCCGAGCTGGGGTATCCAGGGAGCTTGCTCCACATACCGGAATGCCGAGGCCTGGCCCGAGTCAAAGGCGAAGAACAGGCCCACGGAGATGACGAAGGCTAGTAGGGTGAAGAAGGCCGAGATATTCCTTATAGCGTCGTGGTTGTCCTTGCGGACAAAGGCCAGGACTATGGCGCCTAGAACGGGTAGGGCCAGAAGAATACTCAGATAAGGGATGCTCAACTCATCCTCCAAAGACCAGGAATCCACCCACGATGGCAACCAGGCCCACGAAAATAACCAGGGCATAGCCCTGCACCTGGCCAGACTCCAGGCGCCGTATTACTCCGCCGGAGGCCGTGGTCAACGAGGCTATCCCGTTCACGACCCCATCTACCACATACTGGTCGAAGAGGTCAAGCAGGTGGCAGATACCCAGGTAGAGCTTCTCCACGATCCAGCCGTAGAGATCGTCCATGTAATACTTGTTGAGCAGGAAGCCGTGAATATGGGGGAAGGTCCGGGCGACGGTTTCCACCGGGATGACCTTGGCCACGTAGAACAGGTAGGCGGTCAGTATTCCAAGGAGTGCCACTGTGGTGGAGGTGAAGATCACGTCCCAGTGGAGCTTGACAACCCCTGCCTCTCCCAGGAACCGGGCAAAGTCGCCGTTCATATTGGCGAAGCCGGATACGACCGAGGGAATGGCCAGGACTATCAGGGGTATGGCCATGGCCGCGGGGGACTCGTGAAGCGAGTGGTGCCCGGGCGAGCCGGACCAGCGCTCCCCTTCGGCGTGCTCGCCGCCCCGGTACTCGCCCAGGAAGGCGACGAAGGTCAAGCGGAACATGTAGAAGGCGGTCATAAAGGCAGTAATCAAGGCAAAGATATAGCTGATGTTGTAGCCGTTGCCCAGGGCTTCTCCCAGGATCTCGTCCTTGCTCCAGAAGCCGGAGAAGGGGAATATGCCGGAGATACTCAGGCCACCGATCATCATAGCCGAGAAGGTGATGGGCATGTAACGGGCCAGGCCGCCCATCTTGCGGATGTCATAGGTGTGGGTAGCATGGTGGGCGCTGCCGGCGCAGAGGAACATCATAGCCTTGAAGAAGGCATGGTTGAACAGGTGGAAGATGCCGGCCACGACGCCGCCTACCCCAAGGCCCATCATCATTAACCCCAACTGGCTGATAGTGGAATAGGCCAGGACGCGCTTGAAGTCGTGCATTACCAGACCCATGCTGGCGCCGACGAAGGCGGTGATGGTCCCGATGACTGCCACGGTGAAGAGGGCCTGGGGGGCCTGCTCGAAGAGCGGGAAGGAGCGGGCCACCAGGTAGACGCCGGCGGCCACCATGGTGGCGGCATGGATCAGGGCGCTGACCGGAGTCGGGCCCTCCATGGCGTCGGGAAGCCAGACGTGGAGAGGGAACTGGGCCGACTTACCCACAGCCCCGGAGAAGATGCCGATAGCCGCCCAGGTCAGCAGTCCTCCTCCCAGGACGGCGGCCTTCTCCGGGCTGTCCACTATCTCGAAAAGATGCTGGAAGTCCAGGGTGCCGGTGCGGCTGAACAGAAGCAGGATGGCCATGAGGAAGCCCAGGTCGCCGAACCGGGTGACCACAAATGCCTTCTTGGCCGCCGCCGCCGCCTCCGGCTTCTGGAACCAGAATCCGATGAGCAGGTAGGAGCAGACGCCTACCAGCTCCCAGAAGATGAAGATCATCAACAGGTTGTCGGCCAGGACCACTCCCAGCATGGAGGCGGTGAAGAGGGACATATAGGCGAAGAAGCGGGAATAACCGGGGTCGCCGTGCAGATAGGCCGTGGAGTAGATCTGTACCAGGAGGCTGACCGAGGTCACCACCAGGAGCATGATCGAGGTCAGGCCATCCACGTAGATTCCCAACTGGAGATCGGTCTCGCCGATCACGATCCAGTTGAACACGCCGCCCAGGTGTTTCCCCGGCATGGTTGTCATGGTCTGGAAAGTCCAAAGCGAGAGGATGAAGGAAAGTCCGATAGTGGTAATGGTAAGATAGCCGCTTATCTTTGGAGCAGTCCTGGTGACGAAGGTGATAAGGAGTAGCGAGACCAGCGGCAGGAAAAAGATAGCTGCGACCATCTCGATGGGAATAGGAGGAATGGAAGGCATTAGTTACCTCCCCAAAGGGTTAGCGACTGGCAACCAGTATCATAGCAAATGTCATTCTGAGCCGGAGCGTAGCGGAGGCGAAGAATCTCTGCGCTCCGAGGGGTTAGAGATCCTTCGCTGCGCTCAGGATGACATTTATGAAGGCGCTCAGGATGACATGCATCAAAGCGATCCTGGGGACCATCCCAAAGGGTTAGCGACTGGCAACCAGTTTCATAGCAACTGTCATTCTGAGCAGGAGCGTAGCGGAGGCGAAGAATCTCTGCGCTCCGAGGGGTTAGAGATCCTTCGCTGCGCTCAGGATGACATTTATGAAGGCGCTCAGGATGACATTTA
>JAUYDP010000034.1 GCA_030691805.1 Dehalococcoidia bacterium
CAATGCCCCAAGCTCCATGCCGAGCAGGGTGTAGCCAATAAGCACCACTGCTGGTTTCACATCAGCGATGATGTCCCCCAGCACCCTCGTGAAGACCTCAGGGTTGTAGGTGTGTAAATCGCCAGGAACTATAGGCCAGAAAAAGGCGATTTTCGCCAAGAACTATAGGCCACTTTAACCAGGATCTTTGGGCCACCCGGGAACTAATCAGGTACCATTGTCGAAAAAGGAGGAACGACAATGGTATTCAAGGAGGTGTCCCGAGTGGAGATCAGCGAGCTAATAAGGCGATGGCAGGCAACCAAAGATAGCAACCGACAGCTATCACGAGCGACTGGCCTATCTCGTAGCACAGTTCAGAAGTACATCCACGCTGCCCTGGCATGTGGGCTGCAGCGAGATGGACCGCCACCGACGGAGAAGCAACTCACTGCCCTGGTACGGATAGGTGTGGCTGGCCCCCGCCAGGTGACGAAGCCCATCGATGAGATCCTAGCCCCTCGGGCCGAGCGTATCCAGAGATGGATACAAAAGGAGCGATTGTGCCTAACCCGGGTGCAGGAGCTACTTAAAAAAGATAACTGCCTGATATCCTACACTTCGTTACGTCGCTTCGTAGCCAAGCGGGGCTGGTCATTTAGCCATGGCGCTACCGTACGCATGGCCGACACTCCCCCTGGCGAAGTAGCCGAGATGGACTTCGGCCGCCTGGGGTTGATTTGGGACCCGGTCAGTGGTCGCAGACGGCTGGCCTGGGCGCTGCTTATCGTGCTGCTTTACTCTCGCCACTGTTTTCTATGGCCCCTGTTCCGGCAGCAGCTGGTGGACATCATCGAAGGGCTGGAGCAAACCTGGGCCTTCTTTCAGGGCATGCCACGCTACCTCGTTTTGGACAATTTTCCGGCGGCAGTAGCTGGCCCAGATCCCCTGCATCCCCGGTTGACCCTTGGCTTTCTCGAGTATGCTCAGAAGCTCGGCTTCTTCCCTGATACCACCCGCGTGCGCCACCCCCAGGACAAGCCACACGTCGAAAATAGTGTTAGGTTCGTACGGGAGCGCTTCTTCAAGGGTGGTGAGTTTACTGACCTGGCCGACCTGCGGGCGCAAGGCCGACACTGGTGTCTCGAGGTAGCCGGTCAGCGAGTCCACGGCACCACCCGCCGCCTTCCCTTGGTGGTGTTCCGGGATGAGGAACAGGCGGCACTCCTTCCCTATAGCGGAGAGCCCTATGAGGTTGCTGACTGGCATAATGCTATAGTGCATCAAGACCATCACATCGCCTACGGGTATGCCATCTACTCCGTGCCCGACAGCCTATGTCCGCCGGGCACAAATGTAGAAGTCAGGGCGGACACCAAGCTGGTCCGCATCTACCATCGGGGAGCCCTGGTGAAGGTGCATCCCCGTAAGCCACGGGGCGGGCGTTCTACTGACCCCGCCGACTACCCGAAAGCGCTCACGCCCTACACCACACGTGCCCCTGACCATCTGCGGCACCAGGCGGCTCAATTGAGCCCAGCCATAGGCGCCTTCGCTGACCGTCTCCTGGGTGGGCCACTGCCCTGGGCCGTGCTCCGCCAGGGCCATAAGCTCCTCCGTATGGCCGAGCGCTATACTCCAGGCCGTCTCAATGCCGCTTGTGAGAAAGCGCTAGCAGTTGACCTTATTGACGTGCGCCGGGTGGAGCACATCCTCAAGGAAGCCTTGGAGGAAGAGTCTCTGCCAGCGACAAGTACCCTGCCCCCACCCCCAGGCCGTTTCGCCCGCCCCGGCAATGTCTTTGCCATTCGCAACAGCCAACAAGTCACCACGATGGTGGCCAAATAATGAGGAGGTTTCTATGAGTACTACAACTGAACTCAGGCCCTTGCTTGAGCGCCTCAAGTTGGGCGCGATAATGGATACTCTGCCGGAGCGTCTGGCCCTCGCCCGGCGAGACCAATTGGACTATGCTGCCTTCCTACAGATACTACTTGCCGATGAGGTTACCCGGCGTGATAACCGTCGCCTTGAAATTCACCTTCAGAAGGCCGGCTTTGAGGACATCTGCCGACTGGAAGACTTCGACTGGACCGCCTCGATAACCGTGGACCGGCGACTGCTGGACGCCGTCTTCTCTCTGGACTTTTTGGAGCGTCGCGAGCACGTCCTCCTGGTCGGTCCAGTGGGTGTCGGCAAATCCTTTCTCGCCCAGGCCATCGGCTATGCCGCGGTACGCGCCGGACACAGTGTCCACTTCACCCGCACCGATGCTTTCTTCAAGGAAATGGCACAGTCCCGGGTCGACCATACCCAGGAGAAGACGATGCGCTCCTTCCTTGCCCCAGATCTGTTGGCGTTGGACGATTTTGGCCTTCAAAGGCTCAACGCCCAGCAGTCTACCGATCTCTACGAGCTCATCGTCGCCCGGCACCGTAAGTCGAGCTTCGTGATCACCAGCAATCGGGCCGTAGACGAGTGGCTGAGTCTGTTCGATGATCCCATCCTGGCTAACAGCGCCCTGGACCGCCTGGCCAATGCCAGCTACCAGATCGTACTTGAGGGAACCAGCTACCGTGAGAGACTATCCCCGCACCGAAGGAATGGGTGCAGGACTGCGGCGACGCCAAGCTAACCACCGCCCCTGGCGGCCGCTCCGCCTACCCCACCCCTCCCCAGCAGGAAGGCGGCACAGAGTGCAGTAGGAGATAGTACCGAGCAAGCGACGTATACCGAGACCGAGGAAGGAGGTATTGACACCGATGGCCTGACAATGATATAACTCTGCTACCACCCGGGTGGCCCAAAGTTCGTGGCGATTGGTGGCCTATAGATCCTGGTTATTGACATTCTTGATTCGTTTCCTACCAATTCCAAAAAGATTCATGTTTTCCTCCGATATTCTTCGTTTAATAGTGATGATTTCCAGCTGAGCGCCGGTCCTTTGAATGCGCACTAGCCAACCTTGTGTTGTCTATGCCTTCATGTCTCATACCCTCCTTGCCACCTTCCGATTTGCTCAATTCTTCTTTGGCCCAATCCGTGCCAGGTTCGGCGATCTCTTTCTTTAGTGACGGCTCCAACTCTCTTAGCTGCGTGGGTTACCAGCAAAGGCATTGGAGGATTTGTTAGCCTGTTTTCACATCTTATGGGGCAGTCTGTGCGAAGAGAGAAGCCACATGGGGTGGTAATCGACTGAGCTACCTCTTGAGTCTAACCATTGGTCATGGTGGTAGACACGACCTACCCTGTGACCGTCCGCGCCCCGTAATGGATTAAGAATGCCCGGAGACCCAAGTTGCACGCCCGAGTGACATGCGTCCAGTAAAACTGACTTGCTCAAGGCTCCGTCCTC
>JAUYDP010000180.1 GCA_030691805.1 Dehalococcoidia bacterium
TGTGCCCTTCTTTATCTACGGAGGCGCCGGGCTGGCCGAGGGCCGGGGCGAGATTATTACTCCCTTACCTTCGCCTCCCGGGGTCTGGTTGGTCTTACTCCACCCACCCATACTGCTGACTGATAAGACACGTAAGCTCTACGAAGCGCTTGCCCCAGAGCACTATTCCAGGGGCGAGCGCTCCCAGACCTTGGCGCAGGCCTTAAAGGCGGGGGAGCCGGTGAAGGATGATATGCTCTATAACGTTTTTGAAGAGTTAGCCTTCAACGTTTTCCCCGGATTGGAGGGGTACAGGCACCGGCTGCTCCAGGCCGGGGCCGCCGGCGTGCATCTGGCCGGGTCCGGCCCTACCCTCTTCGCTATATTCACCAGTTGGGTTGACGCCGAGGGAGTGATGAAAAAGCTGGGAGAACTGGAGGTCTACCTCGCCTCTACCATAGGTATGTCTTGATAATAACGGTACAACCAAATACATATACTGTTGTTAGTCTTTCGCTCTTAGCCCCCGTCTGATCCGCTCCATCAGGTCGTCCTGGTCCCGCACCCCTTTCAAGTCTATGGACGACTCCATAGCCACATCCAGCAATCCCCGGATAATGGCCGCTTTGCGTATGGCCCGTCCCCCATTCTTTCGGGCTTCACGGCACCGGTCCTCGAGCCAGTCCAGTTGCTGCTCCTCCAGAAAGATGGCCGATTGGCGTGTGGCTGGCTTCGATTCGTCCGATTCCGTCTCGGGGGCCGGCCTATCGCTGCGACGGAACAGGGGATGAGCCGGCTGGATGCTTGCCCTCTTAACCATTCTCTACCTCCTCTGCCAGGGCACGGTAAGCCCTGGCCCCATCATTATTACCTGCGTATTCTAGTATTGACTGCCCCACAACAGGCGACTCCTTGAACCGTACAGTCTCTTTTATAAGGGACTCAAAGACGCGCAACCCCTTCCCCATCTCGATCTTGGTCCGCTCCAGGACTTCGCGGGAATGGAGAGTGCGCGCATCATAACGTGTGGCCAGGATACCCAGGACCGTTAGCTTAGGGTTTACTTCTACCTGGATCTCCCGGATGGTGTCCAGAAGAAGGGTTACCCCTACCATCGAATAGAAATCGCAAGACATAGGAATGAGCACCTGATCAGAAGCCGATAGGGCATTTACCGTCAATAGGCCCAACGACGGGGGGCAGTCTATCATGATGTAGTCGTACAGGTCCCGCACAGGCTGGAGGGCATTCTTCAGCTTATCCTCCCGCCGGTGCTTGTTAATCAACTGGAACTCGGCTGCTGATAGGTATATATTGGCCGGGGCCACGTCTACGTTTAGCCGCACCGAGATAATTGTCTCTTTAAGCGCTGCTTCCCCCATTAGTACGTGATAGACAGTCTTAGGCAGGTTGTACACGTCACTAATTCCCCAACCTACGGCCAGGCTACCCTGCGGGTCCATATCAATCAATAACACCCGGCGTCCCTTTTCCGCCAAAGCAGCCCCTAAATTCAGTGTGGTGGTAGTCTTAGCCGTACCCCCTTTTTGATTAGCTACTGCTATGATCTTCGCCATCAGCCCCCCTTATTATTCATAGCTTGTTCGTAGATACCCTTACAATTGAACGTAGAGATAGGGGTGTATAGAACTACATCCACATATCCATACTATTATACGCTTCATTATTCATACTGCTATATGTCCATTAGATTATATGATTGTTAGTTCTCTGATTATAATAGGTATATATTCATATAGCACTATAATACTAATGTTGTACGTTTATATGTAGCAATGATATGCCCCTACTGGATATGCCCCTACTGCTTAGTTGCAGAAGTTCACGTCTTTTTGAAGGCAGGTTAAGACCCTTCGCTACGCTCAGGGTGACACGGTGGTAAATGTCGCTCTGAGCGCAGCGAAGAATCTAGATTAGCGCGCCGATGCCAGCAAGCACTACTACAAAAAATCATATTGATATTTGTAAGTACATGCATTAGTACATACATACATATACACGATCTAACACAGATACAATACCATAGACCGACAGCAGTTCAGATAGCATTTGATTGATTTATTAGACTATAGCATTATACGTTTGTTTTGTCAATAGGATTTGAGCAACAGAAGTCCTCTGGTTTTCCATGACAGTTCGGAGCTTGACTCCACAGTTGCCACCGCTAGCTCAGTAGCTTCCGTCGCGTAGGGGCGATTCATGAATCGCCCCTACAGGTGGTTTTTCAAAACTGGTCTTATGTTCCTAGCTTGAAGCCTTTGACGCCCAATATACAATTGCCTTCGAGCCTTTAGGCCTCTGCGGCCCAGCCAACGTACCAAGCACCTCCACTGGGTTATTGAGGGAGTCTCCAGTTGAACCTCCAGCGATAAGGACATTTACTAATCCCGGGCGTCTTCTATGTCAGATATCCGGCGAAGGGGCATCTCTTTATTCCTCACGCCAATTAGTCGGCAGCCGGACGTTCCGGAGGTCTTAGAGGCTCGGTAGTGCAGGGTTCCTAGAAGTCCGGCCGAAAACCCTGAAAAACGGCCGTCGGCGCCAAATATCCAACGTGGTTTTGGCCGGGAATTCTGCCAATTTGGACTTTCCGGCCGGACTTCTAGCGGGGCATGTTTAAAGCGCCGATTGTTGGGCGGCTCGCCTGATTTTGCGGAACAGCTCAGTCAGTTCGTCCTCGCCTAAACTTGCTGTCTCCGGGGTAATTGCCAGCATCAAGGGCAGGCCCTCAATTGCCAGGCGAGGATTCTCTAGAGTCCCACCGCCGGCAGGTCGGGCGCTTTTGGTCCGTGAGGCCGTCTTGTTTTTGGCCGAGCCTACCCGCCCCCCACGGTGCGCCGGCGGCTCCTCTGGCAAGGGAAGTCCCGCCCACCGACAGATGCTCAGAAAGAAACGTGTGGCTTTGGTGGCCATCTCCCCTCCCAGCCGGGCTTTGGCCACGAAATAGTTGTAAACCACTTCCTTGGTGGCATCCCTGGGGCGGACCTCCCGAAAGAGTTCCCCGTAGGCCTCGCGTACGACCTCCTGTAGGTTAAGGGTGAAGGTTGAACCCCGGGTCTTTAAAAGATGGGCGCGCTCCGTCGGGCACCCTTCTCCGTCTATCAACCCCAAGAACCGCAGCGCTCCAACAACCTTGTATTCGTTGCGGGGAGCGATCCCCAGGGCCCGCAAGAAACCCTCATCTATCCGGCCTGGCGACTGCCTTTGTAAGAGCTGCAATGCCTCTATGGTACCCTGGGTAGGTCCGTAAGGAGGGGGCACTGTACCTCGCTCGCCTCTTTGCATTTGGACTCCTCCCCGGACTGCGCAAATTGATGCAGTCCGTCGTCCATACCCTAGCATATTTCCATGGGACTGTCAACCACCTCGGACCCTCAATTCCCGAACAAAGTCGGCATTCCTAGAGGTTAGTCCGCAGTCTTAGCATTTATATACTAAGGACTGTTTGATGGACTGTTATATTCTGGCAGTCCGCAAAACAACCAGTGCGTGGACTGCAAGGTATTGTTAACGTACTCCAAGACCGGATGGGGTTACGGCCGACACCCCTGGCTCCGCTGGAAACTGGCGAGCGACAGAAGCCCTTAGAGGCTGATAGAGGAGGCTGAAGCGTCATGGAAATACGGATATCCCTTCCGATCTCCCCTAGAAGTCCAGCCGAAAACCCCGAAAAGGCGTCGCTGGCGCCGATTTCCGAACGTGGCTTTGCCCAGGAATTCGGACACATGGTACTTTCCGGCGAGGCTTCTAGAAGTCCGGCCAAAAACCCTGAAAAACGGCCGTCGGCGCCAAATTTCCAACGTGGCTTTGCCCGGGAATTCTGCCAATGTGGACTTTCCGGCGAGGCTTTTAGACCACCTTCTTGGCCTTTCTAGAGGCCTGCCTACGGAAACCGCCCAACCACAGCAGAAGGCATAGTTACAAGCCAGTTTGCTGTGCGTTGTAGAGACGCCCCGCTGGGGCGACTCCATGGCGGCCTTGGGCTAGACCGGCCTCACTTCGGCAACCGTTAGGCCTTAACCATCGAGGCTGAAACGACACGGCGGTCCGGCGCCTGTGGATTTGCAGGAAAGGGGCGTTTACTTATGCCAAAACCGATCGGTGAGGGGCATTGAACAGGCTTCGCTTTGGCTCAATATGTCGCAAAGCGTAGCAAGAGACGTGTGGTGAAACCGCTTACAGACGCGCCTTATTTGGTGGAAGGACCGTTGGATCTTTCGACGGCTTCTGCTTCCACAGGTAGCGTGGTGACTTTGACCTTCTTTATGCGGCGACCCGAAGTTGCCATGATTACGAGGGAAAGATTGTCCCAGGATACCGAGTCACCCGTGCTGGGCATCTTACCAAGTTGATGGATAACCAGGCCGCCGACAGTGTCAAACTCGTCCGAAGGAATCTCGATATCGAAAAGCTCGTTCAGGTCTGCAATGCTCACACGCCCATCCAGAATAGCCTCGCCTTCGCTAACGTGCTGTACTTGAGGCTCTTCCCGATCATACTCGTCCTGGATCTCCCCCACGATCTCCTCCAAGAGGTCCTCGATGGTCACCAGACCGGCGGTTCCTCCGTATTCATCAACCACGATGGCCATGTGCACCCGCCTTTGTAGCAGCTCTTGAAGCAGCTCATCCACTCGCTTGGATTCCGGAACGAACACCGGCTCTTTAGCCAGGTCTTTGATAGACGGCTGGGACTGTCCAGAAGCCAGGTGCTTCAACAGGTCCTTGGCATATAATATCCCGGTTACGTTGTCCAGGGAGTCTTGGAAAAGAGGCACACGGCTGTATCCATGCCTGACGACAAGTTCCAGCGCCTCCTGGAGAGGCGCGTCCATTTCTATAGCTACCATGTCCGTCCTGGGTACCATGATCTCGTGGGCCCGTTTTTTCTCTAGGTCAAGTATGCCATATATCATATCTGCCTCATCTGATTCCAGGGCACCCTCCTCCTCGCCGGCATCCACATAGGCTCGGATTTCATCCTCTGTTACGAACGGTAAGTGGGTTTTTCCGCGCCCGCCACCCAGCAGAAAGACCACCACATCGCTCGAGGCGGTTAGGACGGTTATCAAGGGAGCGACGAGCCGGGCCAGGAACTCGATGGGCCGGGCCACGAAAAGGGCAATGCTGTCTGAATGTTGAATCGCCAGCCCCTTAGGGACCAGCTCGCCAAGCACGATAGTGACAAAGGCCACCAGCAGGGTAACCACGATGAGCGCAATGGCCGAGCTGCTTCGGGCTATGAAATCCACCGGCGCCAGCGCCAATAGACCTCCCAAAATTTTCACCGAACTGATGGCAGCGATGGCCGAAGCAAAGAAGCCAACGAGAGTGATGCCCACCTGGATGGTGGCCAGGAACCGGCTGGAGTTCTCGAAAAGGCCCAGGACCAACTGGGCGGATCGGTCACCGTCCTCGGCGCGCTTGCGGATATTCCCCTTACGGCTGGAGATGATCGCTATCTCTGAGGCTGCAAAGAAGGCGTTCACCAGGATAAGAACGCCAATGAGGATGAGTTCAAAGGTAACGCTAGTTTCCAATTGCCATCGCCCCTACAACGCCGGCAGGCTCATCGGCAACAGGTTTAGCAATACCTGCGAGGCCAGGACCTGGGCCTCGATTGGTGCAGGATTTGGAGGTCTTGGGTCTGCTTCCTCCACGCTACTTACCTCTCTCGCGGCGGACACGGGCGGGGATGCCGTAAACAATTGCGCCCGGAGGCACATCCTTGGTAACCACCGAGCCAGCCCCAGTGACCGCTCTAGCCCCAACCCTAACCGGAGCCACCAGGATGGAGTCGCTCCCAACGAAAACCCCGTCTTCAATGATGGTCTGGTGCTTGGCTTTGCCGTCATAGTTAGCGGTGACAGTACCGGCCCCTATATTAACATTGTTGCCGACCAGGGCGTCGCCAACATAGCTGAAATGCCCAATCTTCGTCCCCCGGCCCAGGCGGCTTGCCTTCAATTCCACGTAGTTGCCTACGTGAACGCCTGTCTCCAGGTAGACCCCTGGCCGGATATGGCAGAAAGGCCCCACGTCCACCTGGCCTTCTAGCGTGGCTCCCTCTACGACTGAAGACAAGACCGTGCATCCATCCCCCAGGACGGAGTCCTTGATGATCGAGTTTGGCCCTAGCAGACAGCCTTGTCCGACCTGGCTGCGTCCAAGGATGTATGTGTTGGGATAGATGATAGTATCGGCGCCTACTTTTACCCATTGGTCTATATAGATGGATGAAGGGTCCGACAAGGTCACGCCCTCGACCATCAGCCGCTCCCGTATCCGCTGGCGCAGGACGCCTTCCGCCAGGGCCAGCTCTACCCTGCTGTTTATGCCAAGAAATTCGCCTGGGTCTGCGCCAAGCGTTGCCTCGACACTTTCGCCCTTTGCAACCGCCGTCACCACCACATCGGTAAGGTAGTATTCCCCGTTCGGGTGGAGCGGCAGGTTGGTGAGAAGTCCCCAGAGCCAGGGAACCCGGAAGCAGTATATGCCGGTATTCCATTCCTTGATTTCAAGCTGGCTCGTCGTAGCCTCTTTTTCCTCCACGATTCCCGCTACTCGACCCTCCTCGTCGCGCACCACTCGGCCGGCGCCCGCATGGTACCCGCCCATGCCGGAGAGCATGGAAACCGTGGCGCCTGAGGCGCGGTGGTGGACAAGCAGGCTCTCCAGGGTTTGAGGACTGATGAGAGGAGTATCTCCACAAAGCACCAGAAGGTCACCTGCCCAAGCTTGAAGGGGCTGGCTGACCTGGAGGACGGCGTGGCCGGTGCCAAGCTGCTCAGACTGCTCCACGTACTCTACGGAATCGCCCAACGATTCCCTGACGCGCTGGCTTTTATGTCCCACGACCAGCAGAATACGGCTTACCCCAACCTGTCTGACAGATTCAATAACGTGGACTGCCATGGGAAGCCCGGCCAGAGGATGCAGCGCTTTGGGAAGACTCGACTTCATGCGCGTTCCCTTGCCGGCAGCCAGGATTATCGCTATACAGCTATCCATACCCTAAAATGAAAAAACAATGATAAAGGTACCGTTAAAGGTGCACTTCATCCTTGTTCAGTTTAGCTTTTGAGGCTCCGAAAGCCCCCTGCGTTATCAATCTTAGCTAATATAGTAATGGTGCGACAGATATGTGTCAAGTGCGGGGTGCTACCCACGGCGCGCTACCCTCTGCTTGATTGCGCCCAATTGATTGCGGCCTTTAAGGTGGCATTGCTAAGAACCGGCCGCAATGAGGGGTGACAGGTTGCGCCCATGACCGGCCCCGTGCTGCCGCAAATTGACCCCAAACCCCCCATGTCCTAAAATGGTTTGGCAATCGAAGATAGGTGAAGTCTCCCAAATTGAGGTCTAATCTCCCTGTGCAAAGTGAAGAGATACGAGAATCATTCCTTAGCTTCTTTGAGGCCAAGGACCACCTCCGTCTACCCAGCTCCTCCCTGGTCCCCCAGGGAGACCCCACCCTTCTATTCACCAACGCCGGCATGGTGCAGTTCAAGGACGTTTTCCTCGGCCAGCGGCCTTCGCCGCACCCCCGGGCCACCACCGTTCAGAAGTGCGTCCGGGCTGGCGGAAAGCACAACGACCTGGACAACGTGGGCTATACCGCCCGCCATCACACCTTCTTCGAGATGCTGGGCAACTTCTCTTTCGGCGATTACTTCAAGGAAGAGGCCATCGCTTATGCCTGGGAGTATGTCACCTGTGTCCTGGGATTAGATACAAGCCGCCTCTGGGCGACCGTCTACCGGGAAGACCACGAGTCCCGCCACATCTGGGAGCGAGTTGCCGGGCTGCCGCCTGAGCGGATTCTGCCCCTGGGCGAGAAGGACAATTTCTGGGCCATGGGCGATACCGGCCCCTGCGGTCCCTGCACGGAGATTCACTTTGACCGCGGCCCGCAGCACCGTTGCCAGGCGCCCGAATGCGGCATCGGCCGGTGCGACTGCGACCGCTATTTCGAGATATGGAATCTGGTCTTTATGCAATTCGAACGGCAGCCTTCCGGCGAGCTGGTGCCGCTACCAAAGCCCAGCGTGGACACCGGAATGGGTCTGGAACGAGTGGCTTCCATACTCCAGGGCGTGGAGAGCAACTTCGATACTGATCTCTTCCTGCCCCTGATCCGCATCGTCGAAGAGCTTAGTGGCCGGAGCTATAGCGATGACCCAAAGGGATTCGCGTTTCGCGTGGTAGCCGACCACGCCCGCGCCTGCGCATTCCTTATTAGCGACGGAGTCCTCCCCAGCAACGAAGGGCGGGGTTACGTACTGCGTCGCATACTAAGAAGGGCCGTGCGCTATGGCATGCAGCTTGGCATCCAAGACCCGTTCTTGGATAAGGTGGCGCAGAGCGTCATCCGAAAGATGGTCCCAGTCTACCCAGGGCTATATCAGAACCAGGACTTTATTCTAAGAGTTATTTCCATGGAGGAAGGCCGCTTCCAGCAGACCCTCTCCGCCGGTCTGAACGTGCTGGAAAAGACCATAGAAGAGAGAGTTGGCGCCGGGCAGCGAGTGATCCCTGGCGAGGTGGCCTTTCGCCTATACGACACCTATGGATTCCCGCGAGAACTTACGGAGGAATTGGCGGCCGAGCGGGGGCTAACTGTAGATTTCGCCGGATACCAGGAGGCTATGTCCGCCCAGCGGGGGCAGGCCAGGGCCGCTAGTAAGTTCCAGGTCAGGGACCAGGCTGCTGACCTCTATAAGGACCTGGGAATTCCTCCAACTGCTTTCTTAGGCTACGAAAGACTGGCCGCGGATTCTACCGTGGTCCAATTGCTGTTAAACGGCGGGCCTGTTGAAACCATCTCTCAGGGTCAGGAGGCAGAGTTCATCACCATGGCCTCACCCTTCTATCCCGAAGGAGGAGGCCAGGTAGGGGATACCGGAGAAATCCGAACCAGCACTGGAGCTTTCACCGTCCAGGATACCCAGAGGCCAACCCCAGACTTGATCATCCACAGGGGGCGCGTGGCCGAGGGCTACCTGTCCCTTGGAGACGCCGCTCGGCTCCAGGTTGCCGCTGGGCGTCGCTGGGAGATTGCCCGTCACCACACGGCTACCCATTTGCTTCACGCCGCGCTTCGGAGGGTCCTGGGGCCTCACGTTCAGCAGGCAGGCTCGCTGGTCTCTTTCAACCGCCTGCGCTTCGATTTCTCCCACATCGGTCCGGTGAGTAGGGAGGAATTGGAGCAAGCCCAACGTTTGGTAAACGCAACGGTGCGAGATGACTTACCGGTAACCGGTAGAATGACATCGCACCGGGAGGCTGCAAACGAAGGGGCGCTGGCCTTCTTCGGCGAAAAATATGGCGACCAGGTACGGGTGATTACCGTCGGAGAAAGCAGCGTTTTCAGTAAGGAGCTTTGCGGAGGCACCCACCTCAGCAGGACCGGTGAGATCGGCTTTTGCTACATAGTCAGCGAAGGAAGCATCGGTTCCGGGCTGCGCCGGATTGAAGCGGTAGCCGGCGAGGCCGCAGAAGAGGCCCTGACAAGAAAGCTGAAGCTCCTTGACCTGGTATCCAGCCGTCTGGGAGCAAAAGGCGACGACCTGGAAACCAAGCTACAGATGCTGCTGGAGGATGTAGACAAGAAGGACCAGGAAATTGGCCGTCTGAGATCAGAGATGGCCGGCACGGTAGGAGAGAAGCTCAAAGCCGTCGCTTCTAACGTGGGGGACCTCTTCATCCTGGTGAGCCGGGTGCCCGACCCCATTCTCATCGGCGATATCCAAAGTTACCTCCAACGGAACATTCAATCCGGTGTGTGTATCCTGGCTGGAGTGAGCGATGCAAACATCCAACTCAGGGCCTTGGTCTCGCCCGACCTGGCGGCCCAGGGGATCAGTGCGGTGGATGAGCTGCGGGTTGTGGCAAAGAAGCTGGGAGGAGGCGCTGGCGGCAGCCATGACTGGGCACAGGGAGGAGGCAAAAACCTCAATGACCTCGATAGTGTCCTCCGCGAGACAGAGGAGTCGCTAAAGATCCGCCTGTCCCACCACCTTAAGCTTGGCGCCAATCCCGATCCTGTTATAGGCCCTGGCAGTTAGCCCATGGCCCATGTAGTATACGTAGATCCTAGTGATGAATTCGCCTCGCTGGTACAGAAGATCGAGGCAATATCAGGGGAAGACCTGGTCCTACTGGTCCCTAAAGGGAATATTCTACTTGAGGACACCCTACACTGGCAACTTGTCCAGAGGCTTGTTCGGTCCTTAAGCAAAAGGGTAGTGGTCGTAACCCAAAGCAGGCATTCCCGGCACGCTGCCAGGAGGGCTGGTTTTCCGGTCTACCGGTCTCTAAGACGACTGAAGTTCAACGCGAGCCAGGCGCAGACCGCTACCCTTACCCCCTTTCTCAAGAAGGGTAGGGGGTCGGCCTTCCCGGTGGTTCTTGGTAGCATTCTTCTAGGTTTGCTTTTGTTCCTGGCCTTAGGCGCCTATCTCGTAGTACCGACAGGCGCTGTTACCATTAAGCCCGTGACCCAGGAGATGGCGATGACCATCTCAATAAGGGCTACTGATCAGGCGAAAGAGATTGACGTACCCGGAGGAAGGATCCCGGCCCGATACCTGCGGACCCCACTCGAGGGCATCGAAACGGTTGATACCACCGGCCGCAAGTCCGTTCCCGGAAAAGCTCGGGGAGAGGTCACCTTCCTCAACCGGAGCGCCTCCCGGCAGACGGTGCAAGAATTCACTCTGGTAGCCGCTGGACTAGGGGCACAGTTCCTAACTCTCGAACAGGTGGAGCTAGCCCCATCCGGTGGGATGGGCCGTGCCCGGATTATCGCCCAGGTCCCTGGACCCGCAGGGAACCTCGGCAGCATGGCTATTGACCGGGTGGCAGACGACCCCCTGGCTCCGGTTCTAGCCGTCTGGAACGAATTGCCAACCTTTGGCGGCCTGGAAGAGGATATCCCAGTGGTAACGGCCCAGGACCTGAGCAACCTCCGTGCGCGGCTGCGGGGAAAGCTCGCCAAAGATGGCCAGTCCCAATTACAGGCCCTCAGGTCTGAGGGCGAATCCATCTACCCAATCACGGTCTCCTTCTCCACCTCAGAGGAGGTATTTGATAATGAATCAGGAGCCGAATCCGGAACCCTTACCCTACGCATGAAGGGAGAGGTCAGCGGCCTTGCATTCAACGGTAAGGACGTCAACCTGCTGGCCCAGAAAGCGCTGGAGGGGCAGGCGCTTCAAGGATTCCAACTCCAGACGCGCACACTGGAGGTCGCCCCGCTGGAGGCTTACGACTGGGGAGAAGGATGGGTGGCCTTTAGGGTCCTGGCCAGGGCTAAGGCCTCGGTTGTCGTAGAGGGAGACAAGGTAGTAGAATCCTTACGTGGCAAGAACCCTAAAGAAGCACAGGAGTACCTGAACTGGCGCTTTCCCCAGTCAGAGCAATTGAGCTTCCAGATCAGACCCGTGCAGCTTGATTGGGTCCCTATTTATTTCTGGAAGATTGAGGTGCGGTACTGAAATGCGGGTGCTGGGCCTGGATATAGGTGACCGGCGAATCGGGATAGCCCTGAGCGATCCTCTGGGTATCCTGGCCTCTACATTGGGAGCTATTGAGCGTCGCAGCTTTGAATGGGACATTCAGTCGGTTATTGCCCTGGCCGATGAGCACGGCGTCGAGCGAATTGTGGTTGGCCTGCCCAGAAAACTGGACGGGAGCCTGGGTGAACAGGCCCGCAAAGTGGTGGAATTTGCCCAAGGTCTTATGGAAGCGTCTCACTTTCTGATTGAGTACTGGGACGAGCGTTTTTCTACCATTGAGGCCTCCGACCGCCTGCGTGAGGCAGGCGCAAAGAAGGTCAACCGTGGCCGGATCGACGCGGCGGCGGCATCGTATATTCTCCAGGGGTACCTGGACTCCAGAGGTCGCACCGGCGGTGGAAGTTCGTGAGGACCTTCTTCCTTCTGGTGTTACTACTGGTGCTGCTGGCTTTAGTTGGGGGTTCTTCAGCTATCATATTGCAACCGGAGTTGGCCGATAGAGGTGCCCAGAACCTGATCGAGCGCTATGACCGGCCGCCGGACGCCAAGGGTACGACGACGCTCTTCACCGTGCGGCCCGGCGACACCTCTGGTAAGATAGCTGAAGAGATGGAAAGAAAGGCCATCATCAGTAACGCCACCTTCTTCAAGATGTTGGTCGGGTACTATGGCCTGGACAAAGATCTCAAAGCCGGGGACTATGAATTGAGCCCTGCTATGACCATGTCCGAGATCATAACCAAGCTTCACAGGGGCTTGATAAAAGCCACTCTAGTTACCATTCCGGAGGGCTGGCGGCTGGACGAGATCGGCGAACTTGTGGCCAAGAAGGGCATATTCCCAAAGGATGACTTTCTAGCAGCGACACGAGGTAATTACGATTACTCCTTCCTTAAGGATAGGCCCAGAGGCGCAACACTGGAAGGGTACTTGTTCCCGGACACCTATGAGATTCGACCCAAGCACACCCCTGCGGATTATGTAAACATAATGCTGGCCAACTTCCAGGCCAAGTTCACTCCTGCAATGGCGAATGCGGCCGGCAAGAGGGGACTGACTGTCCACCAGGCAATAACCCTGGCATCCATAGTCGAGCGGGAAGCCGTCCGATCTGAGGAGCGCCCCATTATCGCCAGCGTCTTCCTCAACCGCCTTAAGCGTGACATTCCGCTTTATGCCGATCCTACCATCCAGTATGCTCTAGGCAGCACCCCAGCCAGCGTAGCCCGATGGGGGTACTGGAAGCAGGATCTGTCACAGGCAGACCTTGACACCAACTCCCCGTATAACACCTATCGTAACCCCGGGCTGCCGCCCGGCCCTATCGCCAACCCCGGGATTGCGGCTATCCAGGCCGTGCTGGAACCGGCAGACACCAACTACCTCTATTTTATGGCCAGGGGTGACGGTACCCATGCCTTCGCCGCCACTAAAGAAGAGCACGACCGGAACGTAAGCCGGTATACGGTGGGAAGATGATGGTGCTCGTAGGACTCATTGGCTTTCCCGTAAAACATTCGATCTCGGCCGCCTTTCAACAGGCCGCCTTCGACCACTTGGGAATGAAGGCGCAATACGAGGTTTGGGAGGTCACAGCCGAGGAGTTGGAGGACAAGCTAGTGGAGCTGCGGGAGCCGGACCATCTGGGCGCGAACGTGACCATACCTCACAAGGAGACCGTTATCCGTCTCCTCGACTACGTGGACGATCTAGCCCGCCGCATAGGCGCTGTAAACACCATCGTGAACCAGGGTGGGCATCTGGTGGGCTTTAATACCGACGCTCAAGGCTTCCTGGCGGCGCTTCGGCAGGATGGAGGCTTTGAGCCGCGTGGAAGAAGTGCCGTTCTTCTAGGTGCCGGCGGGGCCGCCCGGGCCGCCGCCTCCATACTCGTAGAAGAGGGTATAGGCTCGCTGGCAATCATCAACAGGAGCCAGGAGCGGGCAAAAGCACTGTCGCAGGACACGGAGCGGCGAGCAAAGAACAAGGAACACGGGCGGGTCACAGCCTACCCCTGGGAGCCGCAATCCCTTAGTAAAGCCCTCGAAAATTGCGATCTGGTGGTCAATTGCACACCCCTGGGCACCTGGGGCAGCAAGTGGGCGGAGCTTACACCGTTGGAGGCGTCCTCGATTCCTCGCGGCGCCCTCGTCTATGATTTGGTATACAACCCCCCGGAGACACCCCTGCTGGCGGAGGCCCGAAAGGCAGGGGCACGCACCCTTAGAGGCCTTCCCATGCTTGTCTACCAGGGAGCAGCCTCCTTCCAGCTCTGGACCGGGCGGAAGCCGCCGGTAGAGATAATGGCCGAGGCCGCCCGCCG
>JAUYDP010000229.1 GCA_030691805.1 Dehalococcoidia bacterium
CGAATTCATTCGGCAGACCGTTTTCCCAAGAAAGCCAGCCTGGGACCAAGACAATCAGCCGATTGAAATCGGCGCTAATCAGGCACCAGCCCAACGCCTAATTCATTCGGCAGACCGTTTTCCCAAAAAAGCCAGCCTGGGACCAAGACAATCAGCCGATTGAAATCGGCGCTAATCAGGCCCCAGCCCAACGCCGAATTCATTCGGCAGACCGTTTTCCTCCAAAAACACGAGGATCTTCCGACTGAAATCGGTGCTACAGTGGCCCAACCGCGGGCCAGCGCGAATCTGCCACCGAGGGATAATCTAAGGCCATCCCGCCCCCCACCCTGGCCGACACAGCGGTCGGCCACTACGACCGCCGATGTCGGCCCTATTGCACCATACCAAACGTACTGGCTGCCCCATACTTAACGTAGTGGCAGACGTCCCTGTCCGCCACGGGGCGGGGAAGCGCCGGTCCTGCTTGCCCCGCCTAAGCGCCTCCTATCAATAAGCTGCCTATGCCTGCCTCAAGGTGGTAGAATAATACCATGATAATCTTGAGTATTGTCCTGACCCTGTTGCTGAACCTGCTTCCCCGGCTCTTTCGTTGAAGACCTCTGACTTCGAATATTACCTGCCCCCTGAACTAATAGCCCAAAAGCCCCTCGAGCCACGGGACCAGAGCCGCCTGTTGGTGGTAGACCGGCAAACGGGCAGCTTCCAGCACAGCACGTTCGCTCAGCTTCCCAACTTTCTCGAACCCGGCGACCTTCTGGTCTGTAACGACAGCCGGGTCGTTCCGGCACGGCTGGTTGGGCGCAAGGAGGGGACGGGTGGCAAGGTGGAGATGCTTATGCTACGCAGCGACGGCGATGGCTTGTGGGAAGTGCTGCTCAAGCCGGCTCGCCGTTTCCGCCCCGGCAGTCCTTTCCAACTGTTGATTGGGCCAACAGGCGCTACTGAGGGACCCGCCCCCTCCGGCTCCCCTCGACTTTCAAATGGTGACTCCCCTACCTTGGTAGCGGGGCAGGTTGTGGAACGCACAGATATCGGCACCTGGCTGGTCCGGTTTTTCGGCAACCCCGACCTGGACCGGTTGGGACAGGTGCCCCTACCCCCCTATGTGCGTGAGCCCCTGGAAGACCCAGAACGGTACCAGACGGTCTACGCCAAGGCCAAGGGCAGTGTGGCGGCCCCGACGGCCGGCCTGCATTTCACGCCGCAGCTCATAAGGGGACTATCGAAAAGAGGTATCGGCCTGGCATTTCTGACCGTACACATCGGGCTGGATACCTTCCGCCCGGTAGCGGCCGAAGACCCGGGCGGCCACCCGATACACGCCGAATGGGGCGAGCTTTCAGAAAGTGTTGCCAGAGCTGTAAACGGGGTGCGGTGTGCAGGCCGCCGTGTAATCGCCGTCGGCACCTCCAGCGTCCGCCTGCTGGAGACCTCGGCTGCGGCGTCGGGCCAGGTAGAACCCTTCTCTGGCTGGACCCGCCTCTTCATCCTCCCCGGCCACCTATTCCGAGCGGTGGATGGCATGCTCACCAATTTCCATCTCCCGCGCACCACTTTATTGATGCTTGTCTCGGCCTTTGCCGGAAGGGATCTGATACTTGAGGCTTATCAAGAGGCGATCCGGGAACGATACCGCTTCTATAGCTTTGGCGATGCTATGTTGATCTTTTGAGCTTACCGCCGGTCTGGTTCGGGGCTATAATACCTTCTCCTTCAGCGCCCGCAACACCTTCTGCGGCGTTATGGGCAGATCGGTAATCCTGACCCCTATAGCGTCCTCGATAGCGTTGGCCAGGGCGGCGGCGACCGGCGTGGTCCCTGACTCTCCTACACCTTTGGCCCCGTAGGGGCCAAAGGTGGAAGGCTGCTCCACAAGGGTAACGTTGATGTCTGGCAGATCAGTGGCCGTGGGAAGGCGATAGTCCACCAGGGTCGAATTGAGGCCCTTCCCTCCATCCTGGCGTATCTCTTCCGTCAAAGCGTAGCCTATTCCAAAGACTATACCCCCTTCAACCTGACCTTCAACGTTTTTAGGATTGATGGCAAAGCCGCTATCCTGGGCCGCAATGTATGAGAGAATACGGACATCCCCTGTCTCCGGGTCCACTTGCACCTTGACCGCCTGGGCCCCGTAGCTGGGGGCGTCAACTATCCCGTGGGCTTCCTTCTTAGCGGCCAGAAGCGCCTTCTGCCCTTCAACACTGCTGCCAATGATAGGTCCCCCCGTGAGGCCAATAGCCGATCTCAGCAACTCGGCCACAGGGACCCCTTTATGCGGTGCGCCTTTTACGTAGACCCGCTTGTTCTCGAGCACCAGGTCTGAAGTCCCAGCCTCCAGACGCTCTGAGGCCAGCGCTAGGAGTTGCTCTCTGGCGTCCTGGGCGGCGAAGCGAACGCTGTTGCCCGCCCTTTGCGTGGTGGCGCTGGCCCCGGTACCGCCCTCGTAGGGAGTGGCGTCGGTGTCCGCCACCACCAGGCCGATGTCGTCTATTGACAGTCCCATCTCTTCAGCCACGATCTGGGCCATGGTAGTATACTGGCCACCACCCTGCTCCGTTATGCCGGAGTGTAGCGTAACGCTGCCATCCTCGTTTACCATCACCAGCGCCCTGGAAGGCGTTGTAAACTCAAAGGGAAAGACCTCCCACTGCGAGCACGCCATTCCGATGCCCTGGTAAGGGCCATCCTTGGTGAGTGACCGGAAAGCCACCTCGTGGGCCTTCCGGAGGCATGCCTTCAGGCCGGAATTACGAATGGTCCCGTGCCCCATGCCCGTCGTTGAGCCGTCCTCCACAGCATTGATACGGCGCACCTCCCAGGGGTCCAGCCTCAGCTTGCGCGCCATGATGTCCATCTGCGATTCGATGGCAAACAGGGTCTGGGGAGCTCCAGGCGCTCGGACGTGTCCGGCGGGCAAATTGTTGGTGTATACAGTGCGGCCGACCACCTCCGCGGCCTTACACTTGTACGGCCCCACCAGGTTTGCAGAGCTAAAGGTCAGGCCCATAATCGCGTCGTTATAAGCCCCAGTATCGTAAATCAGCTCCCCCTGGACCGCCAGCAGGACGCCATCCTTCCTCATCGCCGTCTTGAGCCTGATCCTGGCCGGGTGCCGCACAAACCCGTAGGCCAGCTCTTCCTCGCGGGTGGACTCCAGGCGCACCGGGCGCCCTCCGGTTTTTTGGGCCAGCATACCACAGATCGGCTCGATGGTGGGTGTCCCCTTCCCCCCAAAGTCGCCACCGATGGTTGGAGCTATCATCCGGACCTTAGAGATCGAGACCCCGAGGCATTGGGCAACCAGACCGCGGAAGGTGAACGGAGACTTGGTGCTGGACCAGATAGTGACCTTCCCATGGGCGTCAGCCACTGCCAGCGCGTGGCGGGGCTCCAGATACGCAGGATGGATCGCCTGGGTGCAATAGGTCCCCTCATAAACCAGGTCGGCCTCCGCCATGGCCGCCTCCAGATCCCCCCAAGCATAACGCGACTCGTTCCGTACGTTGCCGTACCTCTTGGAAGGGGCAACATCAAAGTAACTGGCCAGTTCCTCGTGGATTACTGGAGCACCGGGCTGCAGCGCCTCCTCTGGGTCGAAGACCGCCGGAAGCTCCTCGTAGGTTATCTTTATTAGGCCAAGCGCCTTCGTTGCCGTGGGCTTGTCCACGGCGGCTACCGCCGCTACCGGCTCGCCGATGTACCGGACCTTGCCTGAAGCCAGGGGTGTCCTGTCTCTTAGAAAACGGCCGATACGCACGTGAGCGGTATCTTTGCCGGTCAATACAGCAGATACACCCGACAATTCCTCGGCCGCTCGGGTGTCTATTTTAACTATGCGTGCGTGGGCAACAGGGCTGCGCAAAAGGAGGCCATAGAGTGTGCCGGGAAGATGTATGTCCCCCGTATAGATGGCCTCTCCGGTAGCCTTCTCGCGAGCATCCACTTTGGTTACATTCTTACCAATTATGGTATAGGGCATCGCCAGACCTCAGAACTCTATCCCCCTGCGAGCGCGCACCCCTTTGTCTATGGGGTGTTTAACCGGCGTCATTTCGGTGACCAGGTCGGCCGCCTCGATAATCTCCTGGGGAGCGCCACGGCCCGTGAGCACCAGCTCCAACTCAACCGGCTTGGAGGCAATAAGGTCCAGAACGTCCCGGGAAGAGAGCAGCCCGAATCGGATGGAAGTAAGAGCCTCATCGAGAATCAACACATCGTAACGGCCGCTGCCTACCAAGGAAGACGCCAGCGCCAGGGCTTCCCGGGCGGCCGCCCGCCGCTCCTCTTCCGGCCTATCGAAGCAACTCCGAGACGCCGGCTGAATGATCTCAAAAGCAGGCCATCGCTCTATAAACTTATGCTCGCCGCAGCGCTTGGCGCCCTTCATAAACTGGAGTATACAGACCCGCATCCCCTGGCCGCTGGAGCGCAGCGCCAGGCCGAGGGACGCAGTGGTTTTTCCTTTTCCGTTTCCCGTATAAAGCTGTACCAGGCCCGTCCTTCGAGGCTTCGCCTGACGCGCTCCAGCCGCTACGTTCATGGTCAGCGAGATTCGGGGCCGCCCGCCTCCGCCCCCTGGCGGCCGCGGTTCAACTCGTGGATCAGCCGGAGGCCAACCAGCGTAAGCTGGGGGTTCGCCACTTCCACGATTGGGCTCTCTTTGACGATGAGCTCTGCGAGCCCGCCTGTGGCGATAACCCTCGCCCGACCGCCTAACTCCTTTTTGATGCGGCGAACTATGCCCTCCACCAACCCGACGTACCCAAAAACCAGTCCCGACTGCATGCTGGTAACGGTATTCTTGCCTATGGCGCGTTTGGGGCGGGTCAACTCCACCATCGGAAGCTTGGCGGCATGGCTAAACAGGGCCTCCAGGGCCAGCTCGATGCCGGGGGCGATTGCTCCACCAAGATAATCACCTTCTTCGGACACAACATCGAAAGTAGTGGCGGTGCCGAAATCTATTACGATGGCTGGGCCTCCATAGAGGTGGTAAGCAGCCAGGGTGTTGCAAATGCGGTCGGCGCCAACTTCCCTGGGGTTGTCGGTACAAATACGTACACCGGTCTTGATTCCGACCTCTACCACCAGAGGCTCTATGTTTAGATGCCGGCTAATAGCGTCCTGAAAGGTAGAAACCAATGTAGGCACGACACTTGCCACAACAGCGTCCTTTATTTCCGAGACGGAAAGCCCATGTCCTGCCAGGAGGCTCTTCAGCAACACGGCGTATTCATCCGCAGTCCTGTGCACCTCTGTCCTCAGGCGCCATAGCACGACCAGGTCCTGGCCACGGAAGACCCCCAGGGTCACATTGCTGTTGCCAATATCTATTACCAACAGCACCTACTTGGCTCCCTCCAGGTCCGCTAACGCCTCCCGGGCGGCCTTCCCCATTCCCTGGTCCTGGTATGGAGAAGCCACGCCCTCGAGGCGCGTTACCTCTTTCTCGTAATATTCCCAGGACTTGCGCCATTCTCGAAGATGCATCAGCGCTTCCTGGCCCGCCTGGCCCTGCGCCTTTCCGCTCTCTTTCCAGCGGTGATAGTATAACATCCCACCCAGGTAATGTCCCAGAGTCTCCGTGAGCGCCCTTTCATATTGAAGGGTGTTCATCGCTTGTTCGGCCAACTTTTGGTCGGAGATAAATTCCCGGGCCGCCTCTAAATCGGCTATCATAGCGTCTATGGTCTGCAGCGCCTGGGACTTCTCCTCCAAGGCCATGCGCAGGTCCTCTTCCGACCGGAGGGCCTGGTATATCTCGAACATCTTGGGTTCGCCATAAATAACATCGTCCCGGACCCAGAGGCCATGGGGAGTCCATGGTCCGAATTTGGAGGCCACCGGACTGATATAAAAGGCCTTCTGGACGGCATCGTCAGACTTCAAGAGCAAATCGGCTATATAGGGAGCCGCCTGGGCGCCAAAGCGCATAGCCGCCCATTCCTGAGTAAGGGCCTCTACCGAAAGCGCCGGGTCCCAGGCCAGCCGGGCGGCGGCGTAAATATTTGGCTCTATCCAAAGGTCCGACGTTGGGTACGGTCCACCCCAACCTCCGCCTTTAGCCCACACCCAAACCGCTCGAACGCCCTTCTGGTAAGCATAATCCATCCCGCCCCTCGGCTCTATCTCTGGAGCGCCGGCAGCCATGATCTCGCCTTGATAGTCGGGAAATGCCCCCTTCCCCTCATATTCCCTGGCCATCTGGAACTCAACCATCTGCTCGCCTTTTAGATTTCCGATATTGGGATTTACGGGGTTGTGCCTCCAGAAGTCCGTCTGAGTCTGCTTGAAAGAGAGCACGAGGCCTTTCTTGCCCTCCAATCCCTTGAATGCCTCCCGCGCCACCTCCGGCTGGGCATGGGTGCCGTTGGCCCCCAGGTCCCAGGCCCGATGGATGTAGGTCTTACCGCTACCCTCCACCACCTGGTTATAGATAACCTCTACGACCTGCCGGATTCTCTGAGTGTACGAGAGGCCACCGCAGGAACCCTGGAACGGAGGATTCCCGGCCAGCGGTCCCAACGGATAATTCTCCCCAGTGCGCACCATAATCGCATCTATCTCAGGAAAATCAGCCAGCACCTCCTTGAGGCCATACGCCAGGAGCGCTTTGGTCTTAGGACGGGCGATACAGAACAGAGTTGGGTTATCATCAGCTGTGACCTGGGGGCCATAGAGGCTCAGGGCCTGGCGAGGCAGTTGAAAGACATCGCCCATGGAGACGACTTTTAGATGGAGGGCCTTTGCCGCATCTATTTGTTGGCGAGCTCTGGCCCTGTTAGCTTCGACCCAGGCCCGGTCCTCAGGGTGCTTCTTGGGATCGAAGACAGCCCGGTCGAAGCCGTCGTAGAGGGCGAGGCCGGGCCATGGCTCGATCATAACCGCGTTAAAGCCCCAGCGTAGAGCGTCCTCTGGGCTGGGATAATTGGGCAACCCAGGTGAGGAGACCAACCGGAGGGCCATGGCTGGCTCGGCCTGAACAGACAGGTCCCCATTCAGGACCTCGGGATCAATTCGGAGTAACTCAGTAAGTCGGAACGCCCCATAGGCCAGTCCCAGGCTCCCCCCCCCAACGATTGCCACGAAGGGAAGACCCCGATAGGAAGTCCGTTGTATCAAGTACCCTTCCTCACTCAGACTGGGCACGTTCAACGCCCCAGCGTCCGCCAGTCGCTGGACCCATGGGCTATCCGTTCCTCCAACGATCAGATTGAACGAAGAAAGCCTGACCCTCTCGTCATCCCGGCCAGTTAGCACGGATACGCCGATGGAATCCAGGGTCTGGGCCAGGTCTTCTGTTGCCAGGGATACAGCGGCGTCGTCCCTCAGGTCACCTGGGAGCACCAAAGAAACCGCTTCGGGCAAGCTTCGAGCCTTGAAGAAAGATACCTGAGGGAGGGTTCCGGGGAAGAAGGGGATGAGTATACCCACCATGAGGGTCAACCCCATCGCAGAGAAGAGGCGCACCCAGGGCCGACGGTCCTTCACTGGCGCAAAATACCACATCGCTTGCTGGCTGTCAACGTGAGCAGGGGTCGAAATCGCTTAACCAGGTTTATGAATCTCCGGAAGAGCTGAGGTCGCCTGGGCTACCCGGGCTGCCACCTCCGCCACCGCCAGCTCACCATCCACCACTTGTATGTTCTCCCCCTCCTGCGACAGAACCTTGATGACATGAAGGTAGTTACGGTGCACCTGCTCTAGTTTGGAAAGGTCCTCGTACAACTCCAAATGGCGGCCCTGGGCCACCATGCGCCGGTGGCATTCAGCCGGCGAAACGTCCAGGTAAATAGTCAGGTCAGGTCGAAGGCACCGGACGTTCACCTGCCGGACCCAGCCCAGTTCCATCCCCTGGCTTATGGTCTGATAGGCAAAGGAAGAGAGGTAGTACCGATCAGATACCACATGGACTCCTGCTTCGAGACTTGGAAGGACCTTGGTGTTCAGATGGTCCATACGGTCAGCGGCAAAGAGGAGAGCTAGCACAGCCTCATCCGGGGGCGAGCTAAGCCCTTCACCAAGCTGGTTTACCACCCTACCTGAAAGTATTTGGCGCAACAACCAGCCTACCGGCCCGTCGGTTGGCTCACAGGTTAGCAGGGCCGGTACCCGCTGTTCCGCCATCCAGCCGCTCAATAAACTGGCTTGAGTTGTCGAGCCTGCACCGTCCAGACCCTCTATTATAACGAAACGGCCTCTAGCCACGCTCAATATTGTTTGCAGTCATCCTTCCTTCAGTGTAACTACTCAGCCACAAAGTCACAAAGACACGAATTCACGCTCTGAAAGAGGCTTGTATTCCGTAACTTTCTTTGTGCCTTGGTGTCTTAGTGGCTGAGTAGTTACGTTTCAGATGTCTAATCCTCTCCAAGAGTCGGCAAGAATCCCTGTCATGAATAGCGCCGATGCCACGCACCAGGGGCATACGGCAAAAATAACGAAGAGCTCCAGATAGGTTAAATAAACGGAATAGAGGAAGCCGCCGAGAGCCATGCCAAAGATAAGGAGCGAAAGGACCCAGGGGCCACCCCAGGAGCGCCAGAGGCTGAATCCGAGGATGGCCAAGTACCCGATGAGGCCCAATAACGAAACCGGAATCGTGCCTATCTGAGCATACCGGCTGGCGTTGACCAGGTCACAGCCGCCAAAACCCGTGCAAAGCGCCGAGGAGCCACCCAGGCGTACCCACAAAAGATAGCTGGAGACCCCCACCCCCAACAGGCAAAGCCCTGGTGTCAGGGCATCTGTCCAAATCTTTCGAGGCTCACCCTTGGCCAACGCCGTTCCAGAACTCACGGCTATTGGCGGAGGGCCTCCTCGATAGCCGCCTCGAAGACACTGTATGCCTCCGCTCCTTCCACCATCTTCTTTCCGATAAAGAAACTGGGCGTGCCTCGAACACCCCGACGCTGTCCTTCAGCCAGTTCCTGGTTAACCTTGGATGCCCACCGGCCGGAATCCAGGCAGGAATCAAAGCGATTTGCATCCATCCCCATCTCTTTTGCGAAAGACTTGAGCCGGCTGGAGCTAAAGCCGCCCCGGTTCTCTCCCTGTTGACTGGCGAATAGCTTATCGTGGTACGGCCAGAACTGTTCTTGCTCTCCTGCGCACTCCGCGGCCTGAGCAGCAGCTACCGACTCCGGCCCAATCCGCGCCAGATGGCGGAAAACCCAGCGCACCTTTCCAGTTTTCACGTAGTTCTGGTCTATTTTCGGGAATGTGTCCAGGGCGAACCTGGCGCAGTACGGGCATTGGAAATCGGAATACTCCTCCACCGTAACCTTGGCATCCAGGCTTCCCTTGACAGAGCTATCCCCCGGTCCGCCGGCGGCGGGCGGAGCTCCTCCCCCCGCACCGGTAATGCTCAAGGCCAGGATAACCACCCCTACCAGCACCACCACCACAGCCGCAACAATTCCTACCTGGGTCTTTCTGGAGCTGTCAGGAGTAAGCCGGCTCTGCCTCTTATTCGGTTGTTTCGCCTGTTGCTTCTTCTTGTTAGCCATGTTTTATATTATAGGCGGTAACCACATCCGCCACAATATGTATCTACCGTGCCAGATTCCAGCCAGGGCTGCCGTATTTTTCGCTCCGAAGAGCATCAGCGGTCTCCCATTCCTGCTCAGTAACCCCTTCTTCCTGCAATTCCAACCGCAGCGCTTCTTTATAGCCCCTGACTATAGCATCGGCCGCCTCTTCGAATCCAATGCTTCTCCCCAGAGCTTCTTTGAGACAGACTGCCCTCCGGGCGAAACCCCCAGCCCAAGTATCCCGGTCCTCCCCTGGCGGGAGCTTCAAAACCTCCGCATAAAGAGCCGGGTCAAGGTCCAGCAAGACCGAGCCATGCTGGAGCAACATTCCCCGACGCCGCCATTGGGCGCTGCCTGCCAGCTTCCGCCCACCGACGGCCACTTCGTATGCCGACGGGCTTAGGAAGCAGGAAGAACTGCTCCGGTTGTTCCGGCAATCGGCAGGAGCCATCTCAGGATTGATCCCAAGGCTGGTAAGGCCGGCCACCAGACCACGGGAGACCTTGCAATAGGACTCCAGGATACTCCCCTTCACTGAGTCATGGTCCTCAGGCGCAACCAGGCAATAGGTCAACTCAGCATGGTGTAAGATTGCCCCTCCACCCGTCGGACGGCGCACCAGGCCAATGCCTAGCCGCTGGCATGCGGCAACGTCTACATCCTTCTGAACTACTTGAGAATACCCGATAGAAAGCCAGGGACCGCTCCATGAGTATAGCCGGAGCGCAGGAGAGGGGTTGGCTTGAAGCAAGATAGCCTCATCGAGAGCCATATTAGTGGGCCCGTCCAACGGACCCATGATCAGCAGACGGCCCTTCATTCAGTCAGTACACTTTAGGAGGACTTTGTCCAGGTCCTTCAGTGGATATTCTTCAGGTCCAGGTCTTTCAGCTTGTCCCGTTCGGAGTGGGTCTCTCTGGCCTGCCGCAATAGCTTACGCAGGGCCTCTTTAAGTTCCGAGGGCATTTTGTCTATCTGCGCCAGACAAAAAGCCTCGTTCTTGTATAACTCCGCTCCCAGAGACGAATGAGGATTGATTGACGCAATTAAGTCTCTCCTGACTCTCAGGTTAACTTCGTTATTAGCTAAAGAGGTTAGAAGACTA